>NZ_DBHHPX010000006.1:0-104896 GCF_057241865.1 Tractidigestivibacter sp. | reverse complement strand
ACACGTTATCCCTGTTCGGGGACGGTATTCTCTAAAATTTGCTGCGGAAGTCAGGATCAAAGGCGATGGGGGAGAAGGAGGGTTTCCACAGGATGTGCGCTTCCCCCCGCGCCCTTCTTCAGGAAACCGCCAACGCAAGACGCCAAGGCAGGTAGCAGGAGCAAATGACGGTACCCCGAACAGTGCTTCCTCCATCAGTACCGAGGCTTTCTGACATGGGTTACCTTCTTCGGCCGAATCTTCTTGCAGAAGGCCACGCCCTCCTTTGATTTGACCTTCTCAGTCACTTTTTTGAATTGGATTCGGATGGGGGCAAAGTCGGCATCCATGTTCGCTTTTGCTAGACGCTGCTGGCGCTTGTTAAGCGCTGCGTACCACCCGTCGATGTCGGTGGGGACAACGCACATGTAGTCATCGTTGTGGAGGCGAAGAAGATATACCTCCTGGATATCTTCCCAAGCGATGAACCCTGATGAGAATGATGTCGTGTGGTCGGTCACGCCCTTCTCGTCGATGAGGATGGCATTGCGTCGGTTGACGACCCGATGCACGTTGTAGGCGACAAAGAGTATCGCGAAGGGAACACCAAGGTAACCCGTGATGTACTTCATGAGGGCTGGGTTGGGGGCATAGGGAAGGCTCTGAGTGGCAGCAAGTATTGCCGCAACTAAGATGCAGACGCCCATGAATATAAGCAGCAGATGAATGACGACGCCATTGTTCACTGTGAAGCTCTCGCCCGTAACTCGTGCCTCGACCCTCAATGTTGCCTCCTTCTGACGAATCTGCACGCCACGGTCTGCATTCTAAACATGTCCAGCTCCTTTGGTGACTGCAAGCAATTAAATATGTAAAAAATATGTATTATAAATCTAGTTATTTTATAAAAACCCTACTAATACGAACAAACATAAGAACAAAAAATGTTTAAATAATGGAATAGAGGTCAAATCAGCAATATGACAGGCAAACTACTATGAAGAAAATATGATTCAGCCATACGACACCGTCCCTCAGCGTGTAGCCACCACAAGCAGATAGGGGACGGCCGGTACAAGGAATTTGGGAGAGGAGGAAAGACAGATGTCAAAGAAGATGTACATCGTGGGGATCACGGCTTGTCAGATTGGTATCGCTCATACCTTTATGGCGGCAGACGCCCTGCGCGCAGCTCTCGAGGAAGCAGGCTGCGAGGCAAAGATTGAGACGCAGGGGGCAACCGGCGCCGAGGACGTCATCACTGACGGGGACATTGCCCGCGCGGATGGCGCAATCATTGCCGCAGATATCAAGATCAAGGGCAAGGAGCGCTTTGATCCTGTTCCCACGCTCAGCTGCAAGACCAAGGAAGTCATGACAAAGGACAAGGCCGCGGAAGTCGTGGCGGAGCTATTGGAGGCGATTGGCTAGATGGCCGAGATTCAGCGCAAAGGTGCCAAGAAGCAGTCCCAGGGCGCGTTCGTGTGGGACGCGGTGCTGACAGGCATATCCTACATGATTCCATTCATCGTCGGAGGAGGCGTCCTTTGGGGCATTGCAAAGGCGATGGGTGGCTACAACGTCGGCAACGAGATGGCAAACCTCGCCTACACCGAGTACACTCCGGCAATGGTTGTTTATGCCATTGGTAGCGCCATCTTCAATGTCTGCGTACCAATTATCGGTGCCTACATTGCCTATGCAATGGCGGACAAACCTGGCCTGGCGCCTGGCTTCGCCGTGGGTGTCATTTCCAACACCATTAAGGCGGGCTTTCTCGGGGCTGTTCTCGGTGGCATTATTGCCGGGTATATTGTCATCTGGCTCAAGGGACTATCCAAGAACGCACCTGATTCGCTGCAGTCTATTTTCCCAATCCTCGTTATCCCTGTGGTTGCAACTGCGGTGACATCTTTGCTCATGTGGTATGTGGTAGGAGTCCCCATCAGCTGGCTTATGGGCATCATCACATCTGCTCTCACCAACCTGCAGGGTGTTGGCGGCTTTGTCTTTGGTGCTGCCATCGGTGTGGGTATGTCCATTGACCAGGGCGGACCTATCTCCAAGGCAGTTGCTCTTGTGACGAACGGCCTTAACGCCAACGGCATCTATGGACCGACCGCATGCAAGATGTGCGGTGGCATGCAAAACCCGCTCGGCGTCTGCATTGCCCAGATTATCGACCGCTTCACTGGTAGGAAGAAGTTCACCCAGAAGGAGCGTGATACCACCATCTCCGGCCTTGTCCTTGCTTGCTGCTACATTCAGGAATATGTCATCCCGTTCCTCGTGCAGGATACCTGGCGTTGTCTCGTCCCTTGCATGATTGGTGGCGCAATCTCTGGTGGCCTCTGCGGCATGACCGGTCTGGGGTCCCCCTCTCCTCACGGCGGCGTATTCGTCATTGCCCTTATGAGCAACCCCCTCCAGTTCATCCTGTTCTGGTTCATTGGCGCGCTGGTAACAGGTGTCCTGTACTTCCTCCTTCGCAGGCCCGTTGCCGAAGAGCAGGAGATGGGGCAGAACGGCGTCCTCGACAAGCTGTTGGGCTAACCAAGAGCGGTTTGATGGAGGCGCCTGCGGGCGCCTCCATTCTTTCGGGGCATCCCACATTCGCTGGCGAGCAGCCGGAGAGACAGGCTGATCCAAACACTGGAAGGAAAGTTCCATGTACGTCTCAGTTTCCGAAATGCTCAAGCACGCGAGCACCAACAACTACGCGGTTCCCGCTCCCAACTGCCCGGACTTCAACACCATGAGGGCCGCCCTCATGGCGGCGCAGGAGGAGCGCTCTGCCGTCCTCATCGACATCTCGCCAAGGCAGATGCACATGCACATCGCTCCCGAGGTCGCGGCGGCGATGGTCCGTGCCGCCGCAGAGCCCCTCGACGTGCCTGTCGCCCTACAGCTTGACCACGGCACAGAGTTCGAGGACATCTGCCGCTGCATCAAGGCCGGCTACACGTCGGTCATGGTGGATTCCTCGAGCCTGCCGTTCGAGGAGAACGTTCGCCGCGTGTCCCAGATCGTCTCCCTCGCGCACGCCCACGGCGTGAGCGTCGAGGCGGAGCTCGGCCACGTCGGCCAGGCTGCGGCTGGCGACGGCCGCAGCGCGGACATGTACACCAAGGTGGACATGGCTGTCGAGTTCATCGAGAGGACCGGGTGCGATGCCCTGGCGGTTGCCATTGGTACCGCGCACGGCAACTATCCCAAGGACTTTGTCCCCAAGCTCGACTTCGAGCGCCTGCGCGAGATCAAGCAGGCGGTGGGGGACTACCCGCTGGTGCTGCATGGCGGCTCTGGCTCGGGTGACGAGAACTTCAAGAAGGCCGTCGAAGGCGGCATCAACAAGGTGAACCTTTGGACTGACTACTCCGCCGCGTACGTTCGCGGCTTGCGTGAGGAGCTTGCTGGCCAGGAGAAGCCCGACTACATGCTTCTCTCCCGTGCCGTCGAGAGCAAGGCCTCCGATTGGCTCAGGCACTACATGCGGCTGTTCGGCTCTTCGGGCCGCTACCAGTTTGGCGAGGAGACGGTGGAGGCGACTGACTAGCCCTGCCCATGTCCCTCAGAAACCCAGATTGGATCGTTGGAGCGCAGATGCGTCGCGGAGGTGATAGAAGATGATTTCCGGAAAGAACTGCTGGAGCCCATCGCTCCAGCGAGGGATGTCGACGCGATACGTGTCGGGCAAGGAGCTGTATGCCTTCGACGACATGGCACCCAGCCTCTACCACCAGCTTGCGCAGACGGCATCCTCATATCCCCAGCTGACAGCCATTGTCGACGACTGGGGCCGCCCAACGACCTACGAGCGTCTCCTCTCCCTGACGGATGACTTCGCAGCCTTCCTGGCTACCGAGAAGGGGCTTGGGCACGGTTCCCTCGTTGCCCTTATCATGCACGCCGACCTCGAGTTCGTGGTTGCCCTCTATGCAATCTCAAAGCTTGGGGCTGTGTGCGTGCCCATACCGACAAAGTATCGCGAGCGTGAGGTGACGTCGCTTCTGGACATCGCCAAGCCCGACGCCGTTATTGCTGGCGAGGAGTTCGAGGACTGGGCATCGGACTTTCCCGTTGACCCCAAAATGTGCGTCTGGTCTCGAGGGGTCGAGGACGGCTATGGCTTTGACGGGGTCTGCGGCTACACCTACCCTGCGGTACGTGCCTCCGGAAGTGCCAGCGACCCCGCCATAATGATGTTCACCAGCGGCACCACATCCGCTGCCAAGGGCGTGGTGCTGAGAAACTACAACCTCGTCTTTGCCACCATGATCTACCAGCGTCTCATGGGGACGACGGTGGACGACTCCTGCCTGGTGCCCATCCCCATCTACCACGTCACGGGCCTGGTGGCCCTCCTTGCGCAGTTCGTCTTCGTTGGAGGGACGGTATACCTCCATCGCAGGTTCGATGCGAGAAGGGTCCTCCAGTGCGTCCGGGACGAGGGGATAACCTACCTGCACGGCTCGCCCACCAGCTTTGCCGAGCTCCTGCCACTGCGGGAGGAGTTCCCCTCGCTTCCAAGCGTGCGCGCGATGCTTTCCGGCTCGAGCTACGAGCCGGTGTCGAAGATGAGGGCCTTCCACGAGTGGATGCCAACGGCCACGTTCCAGGTGGTCTATGGCATGACCGAGACGAGCTCCCCGGCGCTCCTCTTTCCCTGGGACTCCGCCACCTCCATCTACGCGGGTGCCACGGGAAAGCCGGTTCCCGGAGTGGATGCCGTCCTTCTCGACGAGGAGCACCACGAGGTTCCCACGGGGGAGGTGGGGGAGCTCGCCCTTCGTGGCACCTGCGTGACCGAAGGCTACTTCCACCACGACTCGGGCGACCTGCTTCCTGGCGGGTGGCTGCTCACGGGCGACATGGGCTATGCGAACGACGAGGGCATGGTCTGGATCGTCGACCGCAAGAAGGACATGATCAACCGCGGCGGCGAGAAGGTGTGGTGCTCCGCGCTCGAAGAGGTGCTCTGCGAGACCCCGGGCATCAGCGAGGCCTGCGCCTGTGGGATGCCGGATGACCTGTACGGCGAGGTTCCCGTCGCCCTCTGCGTGAGACAGGCGGGCTCGCATGTCACGGAGGACGACGTCAAGGCCGCGCTCAAGGGGCGGCTCGCGCACTTCAAGATTCCCGTCCACGTCGCTTTTGCGGAAAAGATTCCCCAGACGAGAGGCGAGAAGCCCGACAGGCGTGCCGCGCTCGAGCTCGTTCGCCAATCCCTTTCAGACAAGACACCGAGAGAGGCTTGACTCATGGCTAGCAGGGACCTTCAGGCAAACTTCGTGACCCCGGAGGAGGCGGCTGCGTCCATCGCTGACGGAACGGCCATCTGCACCATCGGCATGACGCTCGTCTCTGCCTCGGAGTCCAACCTCAAGGCGATAGAGAGGCGCTTCCTCGAGACGGGGCACCCATGCGGACTCACGCTCCTTCACTCGTGTGGCCAATCAGACAGGGCGCGCGGCATACAGCACCTGGCTCACGAGGGGCTGGTGACGCGCATCATCGGCTCCCACTGGGGTCTCCAGCCCAAGTGGATGGACATGATCGCCAACAACAAGGTGATTGCGTACTGCCTCCCGCAGGGACAAATCGCCCAGCTCTACCGGGCCATGGCCTGCGGACTGCCTGGAAAGATGAGCAAAGTCGGGCTGGGCACCTTCATCGACCCGCGCATCGAGGGCGGCAAGATGAACGAGCGCACCCAAAGCGAGCCGGACATCGTGGAAATCGTCACCTACCACGGCGAGGAATACATGATGTACAACGAGGTGCCCATTGACACCCTTCTCATTCGTGGCACCACCTGTGATGAGATGGGGAACATGACCACGACGGACGAGGCCATGAAGCTGGAGGTCTTCAATGCGGTCCTCGCCACGAAACGCTATGGCGGACAGGTGATTGCTCAGGTACGTGACGTTGCCCAGACCGGGACCCTCAACCCCAAGGACGTGACGGTACCGGGGGTGTTCATCGACAAGGTGGTCGTCTGCCCCGACCCGGAGGAGGACCACCGCATGACCTCATCGATTTACTTTGACCCCTCGTATGTTGGAAGGCTGCTCCGGCCGATGGCTGCAATGGAACCTGCTCCATTCAACGTGCGCAAGTTCATCGCACGCCGTGGTTGCCAGGAGCTTTATCCCGGTTGCATCGTCAACCTCGGTACGGGCATCCCCAATGACATGGTGGGGCGGGTCTGCGCGGAGGAGGGCCTCTCCGACAAGGTCATGATTACGGTCGAGAGTGGCATCTATGGCGGTGTGCAGCTTGGCGGCATCGACTTTGGAATTGGCCAGAACCTCTACGCAATGGTGAGCCATCCCGAGCAGTTCGACTACTACGACGGAGCTGGCGTCGACGTCACGTACATGGGGCTCGGTGAGCTTGACGGAGAGGGAAACGTCAACTCCACCAAGATGGGCGAGAGATGCACCGGCGCAGGTGGCTTCGTCGATATCACCCAGAACGCGAAGTGTGTCGTCTACCTGGGCACATTCACGGCAAAAGGCGCCGAGTACAGCTTCGATGGCAACGAGCTGCACATCCTCAAAGAGGGTGCCGCGAGGAAGATGGTCAGTCACGTTTGCCAGATATCCTTCAACGGCCCGCAGGCCCGCAAGAGCGGTCAGCGCGTCGTTGTCGTGACCGAGCGAGCCGTGTTCGAACTGGTGCCTGCAGGGGTCAAGCTCGTCGAAATCGCCCCAGGCATCGACCTCAAGACACAGGTGCTTGACATGATGGACTTCGCGCCCATCGTTGCCGACGACCTCAAGACCATGAGTCCGAGCCTCTTT
Organism: Tractidigestivibacter sp.; assembly: GCF_057241865.1. Lineage (NCBI taxonomy): Bacteria > Bacillati > Actinomycetota > Coriobacteriia > Coriobacteriales > Atopobiaceae > Tractidigestivibacter > Tractidigestivibacter sp. Next base: position 98,108 of record NZ_DBHHPX010000006.1, on the reverse strand, counting down.
GCCCAAGACGGACCCTGCGGGCTCCTGGAGAGCTTCGGCAAAAGGTAGATTTCCCGGAACGTCTCATCACGCATCAGATGCAAAACGGAAAGGATCACGGACATGGAAAAGGTCAAGGTTGCGGTCATCGGGTCTGGTCTCATGGGCGCAGGAATCGCCCAGGCGTGCGCCACCGCCGGCTTCCCGGTCGTTAACATCGACATCGCCCAGGAGCCTCTGGACAAGGCGAAGGCGCTTGTCGGAAAGCTCGTGCAGAAGAAGGTGACGAAGGGCAAGATCACTCAGGAGGAGTGTGACGCCATCCTGGGCAACCTCACGTACTCCACCGATTACGGCGAGCTGGCAGGTGCCAAGTACGTGATCGAGGCAGTCCCCGAGCGCCTTGACTTCAAGCAGTCGACGTTCGAGAAGGTCGACGAGCTCGCCGACGCAGACGCGGTGCTTCTCACCAACACCTCTGGCATCGACATCGACCAGATCGCCTCGGCGACCAGGCGTCACGCATCGGTCATGGGCATGCACTTCTTCTATCCCGCCCCCGTGATGAAGCTCGTCGAGCTCGTCCGCGGCGAGAAGACCTCTGATGAGGCCCATGAGAAGGCAAAGGAGCTTGCGGAGGCGATTGGGAAGACGACCGTTGACGCCCCCAACACCCCCGGCTTCATCGTCAACCGCATGATCAACCCATACGAGAACATGGGCGCGTGGCTCGTCTCCGAGGGAGTCTCTGCCAAGGACGTCGACATAGCGATGAAGCTGGCATGCAACCATCCAATGGGTCCCTGCGAGCTCATGGACTTCTCGGGGATTGACGTGGTGTATGCCTCGCTCATGAACCTCTACGAGGGCTATGGCCACGACGACCTGTACCGTCCCGCCCCCGTGTTTAAGGAGCTGCTCGACGCAGGCAAGCTTGGCCGCAAGACCGGCCACGGCTTCTATGACTACGAGTAGCGAAAAGCAGGACTCGTTGCAATCACCCAAGACCATCCAGACACTACGAAGGGAAAGTGCCATGAGCAACAGGCAGTTTGACAAGAATCCAGATGACGTCGTGATCGTTGCTGGCGTGCGTACCGCAATCGGCAAGTTTGGCGGAAGCCTCAAGACCGTCCCCACAATCGACCTGGGCGCCATTGCGGTCAAGGAGGCGGTCAAGCGCTCGGGCGTCGATCCGAGCAAGGTGGGCGAGGTCATCATCGGAAACGTTGGCGGCTGGGGCCCCAACGGCTTTCTGGCCCGCGCGATCTCCCTCAAGGCCGGGATGCCCAACAAGTGCACCGCATACTCGGTGAACCGCCAGTGCGGCTCTTCCGTCCAGGCAATCGCCGACGGCCTGCAGGAGATTCAGACGGGCTTTCGCGATGTCGTCGTCGCTGGCGGCGCCGAGTCCCTCTCGACGCTCCCTTACTACGTTCCGTCGGCGCGCTGGGGCGCCCGCATGGGCCACAAGCAGTTCGAGGATGGGGTCATCGACGCCCTCGTCTGGCCGCTCGACGGCAACCACAACGGCATCACTGCCGAGAACGTCGCCAAGAAGTTTGGCGTGAGCCGCGAGGAGCAGGACGCCTTTGCCGCCCGCTCGCAGCAGCGTGCCTGCGCGGCAGTCGCGTCCGGCGTGTTCAAGCCCGAGATCGTTCCCGTCGAGATCAAGGGGCGCCATGGGGCCGTGACGGTCTTCGACACCGACGAGGGTCCGCGCGAGGGCGCGACCGCCGAGAGCCTCGCGAAGCTCAAGCCCTGCTTCGTGACGGACGGTACGGGCACCGTGACCGCGGGCAACTCCTCGAGCCTGAACGATGCCGCCGCTGCCGTGGTGATGATGACGCGCTCCAAGGCGGAGGAGCTCGGGTGCACCCCCATGCTCGCCATCCGCGGATGGGCAGTTGCGGGCTACGATGCCACGCTCATGGGCTACAGCCCCTACTTCTCCACGGTTCAGCTGTGCAACCAACTTGGGCTCGACGTACAGGCAATCGACATGTTCGAGCTCAACGAGGCATTTGCCTCCCAGTCGGTTGCCGTGAGCCGTGACCTCGGCCTCGATCCCGAGAAGCTCAACATCTACGGTGGTGGCATCTCCCTTGGTCACCCCATTGGAGCCACCGGCGCCATTCTCGTTATCAAGTGCGCCTACGAGCTCGCCCGTACCGACAAGCGAGATGCGATGGTCTCCATGTGCATCGGCGGCGGTCAGGGCATCTCGATGTACTTCACGAAGGACTAGCCACAAATCGCGAGAAGCGAAAGGAGAACCGCTATGGTCAACTTCGAGTATCTCGTCCCCACGAAGATTCTCTTCGGCAAGGGGACCGAAAACGAGGCCGGCAGGCTCATCAAGGAGTTTGGGGGCCACAAGGCCCTTATCCACTGGGGTGGGGATTACGTGCGCACCACGGGGCTTCTCGATCGCGTGCACAAGGGTCTCGAGGCTGAGGGCATTGTGTACGTTGACCTCGACGGCGTTGTCCCCAACCCACGTCTCTCCCTTGTCAAGAAGGGTGTCGGGCTCTGCAAGAAGGAGGGCGTCGACTTTGTCCTGGCCATTGGCGGTGGCTCTGCCATCGATTCCTCGAAGGCAATAGCCTACGGCCTTGCCAATGACTTCGATCTCGAGGACCTCTTCCTCGGAAAGGTCTCGACTGACAAGATCGCAAAGATTGGCGCAATCTCCACCCTGGCGGGTACTGGCTCCGAGACCTCCAACTCGGCCGTGATCGACATCGATACGATGGGTCCCAAGATTCTCAAGCGCTCCTACAACCATGAATGCGCGCGCCCGCTCTTTGCCATCATGAACCCCGAGCTCACCTACTCGCTGCCTCCCTTCCAGACAGCCGCGCCAGGTGCCGATATCATGATGCACACTATGGAGCGCTACTTTACGACCGAGCGTGACGTTGAACTTACTGACGGGATTGCCGAGGGGCTTCTCCGCACCGTCAAGACCATGGTTCCCGAGGCGCTCGCCCATCCAACGAGCTATACCGCTCGTGCAAACCTGCTTTTGGCAGGTGCCAAGTCTCATGATGGGCTCACTGGACTCGGCAGGGTGGGGGACTTCGCCTGCCATGCCATCGAGCATGAAATCGGTGCCATGTTTGACGTTGCTCATGGAGCTGGCCTCACGGCTATCTGGTCCAGTTGGGCTAAGTACGTCATCCACGTCGACCCCGAGCGCTTCGCGCAGTTCGCCGTCAATGTATGGGGCGTCCAGAATGACTTCCATGACCCCATGTCAACTGGCCTGCGGGGCATCGAGGCGTGGGATCAGTGGTGCCATTCCATCGGGATGCCCACGAGCCTCTACGAGCTGGGGGTTGATCCTACGGACGAGCAGATCAAGGAGATGGCCGAGGGTGCCGTGGAGGCACGTGGCGGCGATCACGCCGGCAACTTCATGCAACTCCATGTCGACGACATTGTGAACATCCTCAAGAACGCACGCTAAAAGGCGTGGGCTGCCCGGATTCCCGGGTGGCCCGCTTTCTTGTGGCAAGAATGGGAAGATGTACGAGAGAGCCTCTGGATGAGAGGTAACCTCGGGTTTCTTCCTAGGGGGTCACGTTGTTGTATTTGCGTGCAGAGAGGGGAGCGCACATGAAGTTCGTCTTCGCGTCCGACACGCTCAAGGGCACCATCAGCTCGACTCGTGCGGCCAGCATTCTCGAAGAAGAGGCGATGCGCGTGTTTCCCCGCGTCGAATGTGCTCGGCTGGCCGTTGCCGACGGGGGCGAGGGGACCGTCGATGCCGTGGTTGCCTCCCTCGGCGGAACACGTATCGAAGCCAGCGTGGCTGATCCTCTCGGCAGGCCGGTCGAGGCGTCCTACGGCATGTTGCCGGGGAACCGCGCCGTCATCGAGATGGCCGCCGCCTCTGGACTGCCTCTGCTCATGCATGCAGAGCGCAATCCGGCTCTCACCAGCACCTATGGCACGGGCCAGCTCGTTTTCCATGCGCTTCACAACGGTGCCACCGAGGTCACGCTTGCCATTGGCGGAAGCGCAACGAATGATGGTGGCATGGGGGCCATGCGTGCGCTGGGCGTCCGATTCCTGGATTCGACGGGAGGGGAACTCGAAGGGACGGGTGCGGACCTCGGGAGGGTTGGTCGCATTGACCTCTCTGGGCTCGATCCTCTCGCCACGCGCGCAAGCTTTCGCCTCTTGTGCGACGTCGACAACCCCCTCCTTGGACCTCGCGGCGCAACCCGCGTATTTGCCCCACAGAAGGGGGCCACGCCGCAGCAGGTCGAGGGGCTTGAGCGGGGCATGGAGTCGTATGCCCGCGTGCTCGAGCGCACCTTTGGGCGTGTCGCAGACCAGCCGGGAGACGGAGCCGCAGGCGGCCTTGGTGTGGCAGTTCGCCTCTTCTTGGGCGCCACGTCGGTTCGGGGGATTGACTGGGTTCTCGATGTCGTTGGGCTTGACCAGGCACTTCTCGGCGCAGATCTCTGCGTCACGGGAGAGGGGCACGCAGACGCGCAGTCGACCCACGGCAAGGTGGTGTCGGGCGTGGCGTCACATTGCAAGGGGGCTGGCGTGCCCTGCGTTGCCGTTGTGGGCGGTATGGATTCCGGTGCCCTTGGCCTCGTTGACCTTGGGGTGGATGTGCTTGTGCCTACGGTCATCGACTGCGGTGACGTGGTAGAGGCGCTTGCTCATGCCGAGAGGAACTACCGCCTTGCCGCGGCAAGGGTCTTCTCGCTAATGGCCTTGGGGCAGCGCCTCTCGGATTGATTGCGGTGGCGGGCTACGAGTGCGGCACGGGCTGTCCGTCGTGCGTACGCACATGTGTGGGTTTCTGCCCAAAAGCGGGCCTTGGAGGCCTCCGCCGGCAAGGAGTTTCCCTTCTGCGTACGCACGACCAACGAGATTTGACAGTGCTTTCAAGTTTGCCCAGTTGCCAAGAGGGGTCGTGGTAGAAGTTTGCACGTATGCGTACGCACGAGCGACGCTTCTCGCCAGCCGGGTCTCGCCACTATGTGCAATGAGACAAGGGGAGTGCCCTTGCCTCACTGCGGCGCGTCTCCCTGCTACTATTATGGAGCAAGGGATATTGTGCCCACGCGCAAGAGTCTATGTCTTCCTACGTCACAAAGGAGCACCAGTGAGCGATTTCGTAACTTCCAATGACGTTTTTGTTAACCAGCACGCCGAGAGTCGCGACGAGGTGCTGCGCTTCATCTCCCAGAAGGCAGTCGAGCTTGGCGTCGCCGATGATGCCGACGCCGTTTACAAGGCTTTCATCGCCCGTGAGGACATGGGCGAGACGGGCATGACCGACGGCTTTGCGGTGCCGCACGCCAAGGACGCCTCCATCAAGCAGGCTGCCGTTATCGTCTTCAAGAACGACCACGCCCTCGATTGGCCCTCCTTCGACGAGAAGCCCATCGACATCGCAATCTCGCTCCTGGTCCCTGCTGGCGAGGCGGGTACCACCCACATCAAGCTGCTCTCCAAGACTGCCGTGCTCCTCATGAAGGACGACTTCAAGAGCCTCGTCCGCAGCTCCGATGATCCCCAGGTCATCGCCGATGCCATCAACAAGGGCATTGACGAGCAGAGCTAGCTTCGCGAGCTTGGCCCAATGTGCCTGCAGCCACAGTGTTTTGGAGGGACGGTCGCATACGGTAGGCCGTCCCCGTTTCGTCCACGCGTTGAGATAAGGTTCGCATCGTGGCGGGGCGCCGCCCCCGGGAGGAGCATGCCATGTTCAGGCAGTCGACCGACAAGCGCGTTGCAGTGTTCATTGCAAACGGCCTCGAGGAGATCGAGGGTCTTACGGTGGTGGACCTGCTCTATCGAGCTGGCATTCCCGCAGACACCGTATCCATCACTCCCGAGCACACCGTGACCTCCTCACACCAGGTCACCATCACGTGCGATCGCTCGATTGCAGATGGGGACTTCTCCTTCGACGACTACGACATGCTCGTGCTTCCCGGTGGCATGCCGGGGACGCTCAACCTCAGGGCCTGCGAGCCTCTCGTCGCTGCCGTCAAGGCCTTTGACCGGGCTGGCAAGGGCGTGGCTGCCATCTGCGCCGCCCCGTCCATCCTGGCGGAGCTGGGCATGCTCGCCAACCGTCCTGCCACCTCGAACCCCAGCTTCCAGCACGTGCTTGTCGAGAACGGCGCCATCCTCTCGGAGGAGCCCGCCGTTGTGGACGGCAACGTGATCACGAGCAAGGGCATGGGAACGGCCATCGCGTTTGGCCTGGAGATCGTCCGCTGGTTCCTAGGGGATGCTGCGGTCGAGGACCTAAGGCCTCGCATCGTGCTCGAGGGCTAGCGTGGCAGATGCCCCTGCAGCGCGCACCTCTCAGCGCCAGTACCTCTGCATAGACCTCAAGAGCTTCTACGCCAGCGTCGAGTGCGTGGAGCGTGGGCTTGACCCGCTCGCCGCCCGCCTCGTGGTGGCGGACCCAACGCGCACGGAGAAGACCATCTGCCTAGCGGTCTCGCCGGCCATGAAGGCGCTTGGGGTGCGCAACCGCTGTCGCGTCTTTGAGATTCCCCAGACCATCGACTACGTGATGGTTCCTCCCAGGATGGCGCTCTACATGGAGCGTTCGTGCGACATATATGCCGTCTACCTGCGGTGGATTGCCCCAGAAGACATCCACGTCTACTCGATAGACGAAGCCTTCATGGACGTTACGGGGTATCTCGACCTTTATGGCTGCTCGGCCCGTGAGCTTGGCGAGCGTATCCGCGAGGATGTGGTGAGAACCACGGGCATCTCTGCCACGTGCGGCCTTGGCACCAACCTCTACCTGGCAAAGACCGCGCTCGACATCACGGCCAAGCACAGTCCGGGCTTCTTTGGAGAGCTCGACGAGGAGACCTACCGGGCTACGCTTTGGGACCACCGCCCCATCACGGACTTCTGGCGCGTGGGGCCTGGCATTGCCGAGAGGCTCTCGGCCATGGGCATCCATACGATGGGACAGGTTGCCACCTACCCACAGGAGCCTCTCTACCAGGAGTTCGGCGTGGACGCAGAGATTCTCATCGATCATGCCTGGGGTGTTGAGCCTGTGACCATGGCAGACATCAAGGCCTACCGCTCGGGCTCGCATTCCGTCTCGACGGCGCAGGTCCTGGGGTGCAGCAGGGACTTCGATGGCGCGCGCATCATCTGTCGTGCGATGGCCGATGACCTCGCCCTTGACCTCGTTGAGCAGGGGCTCGTTGCCAGTGGCGTGAGCCTCTTTGCTGGATACGACCTCTCGCCCGAGGAGCGCGCGGGCATCAGCGACCGCTCGGACCCGCGTGCATGGTATCGTGCCGCGGCCTCTACGGGCGGCATTGAGCGATTCCTCGTGCCTACGAACTCCCGCGAGCGGGTTCTTGCGGCAACAACACGGCTCTTCGATGCCAACGTTGATGCCTCGCGCAAGGTCCATCGCCTGGGCCTTACCGCAGTGGCCGTGCTGCCGGAGGATGCATCGGGCGTACAGGGCAGCCTCTTCGCCACGCCCGAGGCAGATGCCCGTGAACGCCGCCGCCAGGAGGCCATCAGCGCCGTGAAGCGCAAGTTTGGCAAGAACTCTCTGCTCAAGGGCGTGGACCTTCTCCCCGAGGCCACCACGCGCGAGCGCAACCTCCAGATTGGAGGCCATCGCAGTGGAGAGTGACGGCCCTCGCACGCCGCCCACACCTGCAGGCGACGTGCCCACGGCACGCCAGCCCATGCCCCTCTCGGAGCGCGCAAAGATCTTTATGCCGTTCGACCCGCTTAAGGGGTACCGTGCCATGCTCGTCGAACGAGAGCGCCAGCAGGAGGAGGGGCACGTCCACGGGCCTTTACCGTGGCCTCACCCAGCTCCCCCTGCATTACACCGCGGGCCCGGGCATAATGGAGGGGTAGGCGCAAACGGGGGCTCGCCCGGAAGATTGGGCACATGACATGGCATTTGTTGAGTTCAGAGACGTCGGCAAGGTCTACCGCATGGGCTCGGTCGAGGTCCATGCGGTAGACGGCATGACCTTCGACATCGAGAAGGGTGAGCTCTGCGTTATCGTGGGACCCTCCGGCGCTGGCAAGACCACTGTGCTCAACATGCTTGGCGGCATGGACTCGTGCACGTCGGGTACCATCATGCTGGCCGGCCATGAGGTCTCGGGCCTCTCGGAGCGCGAGCTCACGCTTTACCGTCGCCATGACATAGGCTTTGTGTTCCAGTTCTACAACCTGGTCCAGAACCTCACCGCTATCGAGAACGTCGAGCTGGCAAGCCAGATCTGCGATGACCCACTGCCCGCAGCCGAGGTCTTGGACGAGGTGGGGCTCTCCTCGCGCAAGGCCAACTTCCCCGCACAGCTCTCCGGTGGCGAGCAGCAGCGCGTGGCCATTGCACGTGCGCTTGCCAAGAACCCCAAGCTCCTGCTCTGCGACGAGCCGACGGGCGCCCTTGACTACGTGACGGGCAAGCAGGTCCTCGGCCTTCTCCAGAAGACGTGCAACGAGCATGGCCGCACCGTGGCCATCGTGACTCACAACACGGCGTTCACCCAGATTGCCGACCGCGTGATTCGCGTGCGCGAGGGCCGCGCCGAGAGCGTTGAGAAAAACGCACGTCCGCTTGCCGCCACAGAAGTCGAGTGGTAGCAATGGCCGCTCGCTCCGCCTTCTCGAAGGGGGTCTGGCGCTCCATCAAGGGGTCGCTCGGTCGCTTCCTGGCCATCACCGGCATCGTAGCTTTGGGCTGCGGTTTTCTCGCCGGCCTTCAGATGAGCGGGCGAGACATGCGCACGGCGGCAGACCGTTGGTTTGATGGCTGCAACCTCTATGACCTGCGGCTTGTTTCCACAAAGGGCTTTGGCGAGAATGATGTTGAGCGTGTTGGTGCCCAAGGGGGCGTCACGGCCGTCATGCCTTCCGCGACAGCGGACGTGATGGCTCGCCTTGGTGACGAGCAGATGGCCGTGCGCGTGTCATCGCTTGACGTGGACGCGGCGCGCGCGGCAACGGTGGCCTCCTCCGAGGAGGTTGACTCCGCGGATAAGAGCTACGAAAACCGCGTGCGGCTGCTGTCGGGTCGCTGGCCGGAGTCGTCAGACGAGTGTGTGCTCGACGGGGATGCCGTGACGCCCGGCCTAGGGATAGGCGGCACCGTCGAGGTCCTCTACGGTACGAGTGACGTGGGCGACGCGCTCGGCGTTCGCACGTTCACGGTCGTGGGGCTCGTCAGTTCTCCCAGCTATCCCTACACAGGCACCTTTGGCACAACGAGTCTGGGCGATGGCTCCATGAGGCAGGTGGCCTACGTGTTGCCTTCCGCGTTCGCGGACGACTACCCGTGGACGGAGCTCTACATCACCGTTGACGGCGCAGCAGAGAAGACGGATGGCACGACGGAATACGACGACGCCGTTGCCCCAGTGAAAGACGCGCTCTCTGCAAGCCTGGACGAGCTTGCCGAGGCGCGCCTTGATGACCTCCGCGCGGACGCGCAGGCCAAGGTGGACAATGCCCAGGCAACGCTCGACGAGAAGCGCGCTGATGCAGACTCTGGGCTTGCTGACGCAAGGGCGCAGCTCGATGATGCTGCGGCTCAGATCGCGGAGGCCGAGGACGAGGCCTCGTCCGGCAAGTCACAGCTTCAGGCGGGCAGGGAAGAGCTTTCGCAGAGCCGCGCGAGCGCCGAGTCAGAGCTGGCATCTGCCCAGGAGCGGCTTGACTCAAAGCAGCAGGACCTTGATGCGCAGTCTGCTCAGATTGACGAGTCTGTGGCCTCGACGCTCGAGGGCCTGGGTGCCACGTCGCTTGACGAGGCTGCCTCTACGCTGGCCTCGCAGCTCGAGCAGACAAGTGCCGCGGCCGATGCGCTTGCACAGCAGGTGGCCGCCCTCGAGGCAGCAGGGGATGCGGTGGACCCGGCGCAGCTTGCTGCAGCACGCGAGCAGCTTGCCCAGGCACAGACAGCGGTGGCGCAGCTGCAGGCCGCCGCGGACGGCGTTGCCCAGCTCCAGGCTGCGGAGCAGCAGCTTGCGGACGGCCAGGCGCAGCTCGATGACGCCAAGGACGAGCTTTCGCAGAGCCGCGCGAGCGCCGAGTCAGAGCTGGCATCTGCCCAGGCCACACTCGACGAGAGTGCGGCCCAACTCGCAGATGCCGAGGCCCAGCTTGCGGATGCGAAGGAAAGCTACGAGGAGGGCCTTGCCCAGTACCAGGAGCAGGAGGCACAGGCCAACTCCGAGCTGGCAGACGCCCAAGCACAGATTGACGACGCACAGGCGCAGGTAGACGCCCTCGAGAAGCCGGACGTGTATCTCCTCGACCGCACGCAGGACGAGGGCGTGGAGACCTACATGCAGGACACGCGGCGCATGGACGGCATCGCCAACGTGTTCCCTGTCTTCTTCTTCCTCGTGGCAGCGCTCGTGGCGCTCACCACCATGACGCGCATGGTGGACGATGACCGCGTGCTCATCGGCACGCTCAAGGCCCTTGGCTACTCCAAGGCGCGCATCGCCTCTCGCTACCTCACGTATGCGGCCATCGCAAGCGTGAGTGGTGCGGTTCTCGGCATAGCTGTGCTCTCGCAGGCGCTGCCACGTATCATCATGTCCTCCTACAGCGTAATCTACGCGGTCCCCGCCATGCCCTTCCCACTGCCCGTTGAGCCTGCGGTCGCGCTCGTTGCTGGCGGCGCGGGCGTGGGTGTCACGCTCGTTGCCACGTGGGGTGCCGTTGCGTCGAGCCTTCGAGAGACGCCGGCAAGCCTCATGCTGCCGCTTGCGCCCAGGCCGGGCAAGCGCATCCTCCTGGAGCATATTGGCCCTGTTTGGCGGCGGCTCTCGTTCTCGTGGAAGGTCACGTGCAGGAACCTCTTCCGCTACAAGCGGCGCCTCGCCATGACGGTCGCGGGCGTTGCCGGCTGCACGGCGCTGCTTCTTGTGGGGTTTGGCCTGCACGATGCCATCTGGGACATCATCGACTGCCAGTACGGGCCAATCGTCCACTACGACGCTGCGGTGGGCCTCAAGGACGGCTCGACGGAAGGTGACGTCAAGGCGGCTGAGGATGCGCTTGAGGCCACCGGCGAGGTGTGGCGCATCGAACGGGTGCAGCAGGTGACCATGCGTGCGGGCTCCCGGAACACGTCGGACACGCTCCGCGTGAGTACCATGGTACCGCAGGACTCCTCGTCGTTTGACGGTGCCATAACGCTGCGCGACAGGGTCACGCACCAGCAGGTTGCCTTTGGCGACAATGCCGTGGTTATCACCGAGAAGCTCTCAGTGCGCCTGAAGATCGGCGTGGGTGACGAGGTGGTGCTCTTTGACGTTGACGATGTGGGCAACTCGACAGGGGAGGGGCATGCCCTCACGGTGACCGGCGTCTGCGAGAACTACGTAGGCAATAGTGTCTACGTGGGACACAACGCCTGGGCCCAGGTGGACGATGCCACGCCGGCCTTCTCCACGCTTCTCGCCCAGACCTCACTTGACGAGGAGGGCCGCTCGCAGGTCTCCGAGGCCCTCCACGACGGGGGCGCGGTCTCGACGGTGTCCTTCTCGACAGCGACCATCGAGCAGTACCGCTCCATGCTCTCGGTCGTGGATGCCGTTGTGGTGGTGCTCGTGGTGTCTGCCGCCGCACTTGCCTTCATCGTGCTGTACAACCTCACGAACATCAACGTCTCCGAGCGCATGCGTGAGATCGCAAGCCTCAAGGTGCTCGGCTTTACTCGCCGAGAAATACACGCCTACATCTTCCGCGAGATAGTGATTACCGCACTCCTTGGCGATGCGGTGGGGCTTGCCTTGGGCACATGGCTCGAGAGCTTCGTGGTCACGACGGCCGAGGTGGACTATGTGATGTTTGGTCGCACCATCCATGCGGCAAGCTACGGTGCGGCGTTTGCGCTCACGATGGCATTCGCACTTCTGGTGATGCTTGCCATGCGTCGGCGCCTCGATACCGTTGACATGGTCGAGAGCCTGAAGAGCGTTGACTAGGAATGCGGGATGGGGCCTGCGGCATGACGCGGCCACCCGTGATGTGAAGGAGTCGGGGCGCATGCCCTGGGCTGGTATCATTATGCCGTTAGCGAACGCCGTCCAGCAATATGCCCTTGGGAGGCATCATGCCCAGAATCTCCGTGATCATCCCGGCCTACAATGTGGATGCCTACCTTGAGCGCTGCCTTGCCAGCGTGGAGGGGCAGTCCTTCAAGGACTGGGAGGCAATCGTGGTGGATGACTGCTCGCCGGACCAGTCTGGCAGCATCGCTGAGCGCTTTGCGTCAAGCGACTCGCGCTTCCGCGTGATCCGCCACGAGGAGAACAAGGGACTTCACCTTGCGCGCAAGACGGGTGTCGAGGCTGCGAGGGGAGAGTATTCGTTCTTCCTTGACGGCGACGACTCCTTTGCGCCCGATTTTCTCGAGGGGATTGCCCGTGCCGCCGAGCAAGACCCCAAGGCCGACGTCTTTCATGTAGGCATTACCGTCATTGCCGAAAACGGTGTGACGGACCAAGGCGCTCAGGGGTTTGCAGGCTTTGTCAACAGGCCAAGCGATGTGGCCGAGGGTGATGATGTGCTCCTCGACATCTTTGACGAGAAGCACGGACAGCTTGTTGACTGGCGTGCGACCCAGCGCCTCTATCGTACCGAGCTTTTGAGGCGTGCGTTTGCAGCGATGACCTCTGAGCGACTGGAGCGTGCGGAGGACGGCTACGAGGTATTCGTCATCTCCGACCTTGCCGAACGCAGTGTTGGCATCGAGGAGAACCGGGGCTACATCTACCACTACGGCGAGGGGATTACAGGAGTGAGCCCTATCACTTCTGCTCGCTTTGGAGCATTCTGTGACCAGTTCCTCGCCTGCATTGAGGCGGCGGGCGACTACGTCCATGGGCACGAGACGGCAGCGCTCTTTTCGTCCTTTGTGGGCATGCGTCACAAGATGCTCGAGCTTCTCTCGAATGACCTGCTCGTTCGTGTTCCAGATGACGAGAAGCCCGGTGCCGCCCTGCATCTTTCGCACACGTTTGGGCCTGCCGCCTGTGCCCGCGAGCTCTGGCGCCTCGTGCGCGACCGCGCGTACTCGTTTGTGGATGCGGGCGCGCTTCCCTCCGAGGAAGACCAGCTGCACCTGCTCCTCTCGCTTGCCGAGCGCGTAGATTCAAAGATTGATGTCGCCACGTCCAATCAGACCGACCTCCTCCGTGCTCGCGCCATGTGCGAGAAGGCGCACATTCACCTTTCTCAGCTGCATGTAGCGGACTTCTCCGCTCAGGACATCCGCATACTCGTGACCACCCACAAGGACGTTGACGTTCCAAAGAGCAACATCCTTCAGCCCATCCAGGTTGGGCCAGGCAACAATAATTGGGACACGAGGTTTATCTGGGCTCTTCACGACGACGAGGGAGATAACATCTCGCCTAAGAATCCCATGTACTGCGAGCTCACCACCCAGTACTGGGCGTGGAAGAACACCACCTCCCCATACGTGGGCTTCTGCCACTATCGACGCTATTTCAACTTCACGGATACCGCGTACGAGGAGAACCCCTATGGTGAGGTCATGGATGACTTCATCGACGCCGATGCGGTGAGGCTCTACGGCCTGGACGACGCAAGCATCCGCCGCTGCATTGAGGGTTACGACCTCGTTACCACGGGCTTCAAGCGCCTAGCAGACTTCCCCGGTGACTTCTCTACGCCCCGAGAGCACTATGCCGCTGCGCCGTCACTCCACATCGAGGACCTCAACCGCTGCGTGGCAATCGTCCACCGTCTGTTCCCCGATTATGCCCCGGACTTCGACGCCTTCCTTGGGGGCGAGAAGTCCTGCTTCTGCAACATGTACATCATGAGGCGTGAGCTCTTCTCGTCCTACTGCGAGTTCCTGTTCCCCGTCCTTGACGAGTTTGTCCGCGAGACGGACATGTCCACCTACAGTCGCGAGGCGGTTCGTACTCCCGGGCACCTGGCAGAGCGTCTCTTCAACGTGTGGTACCTGCATGCCATGCGTGCAGGCGAGGGAGCTTCGTGGAAGACCAAGCAGCTCCAGTGCGTCCACTTCACAAATCCCGAGCCGGCACAGACGTTCACCCCGGTCTTTCTCGACCGTGAATCCGTTGAGGCTTCTAAGGTGGTGCCGGTGGTCTTCGCCTCCGACGACGCCTATGTTCCGGTGCTCACGGTTGCCATCGAGTCGATGCTGAGAAACGCCAGCCCCGAGCGCTTCTATGACGTTGTGGTGCTCACGCGCGACATCTCTGGCGACCACCAAGCCGCCATGCGCGCCTTCCTTGGCCGTCACGAGAACGTCCGCATCACCTTCTTTGACGTATGGCGCATGGTTGAAGGCTTTGACCTCGATACCAACAATGAGCACATCTCGGTTGAGACCTACTATCGCTTCCTCGTGCAGGATGTCCTTTCGGCCTACAACAAGGTGGTCTATCTCGACTCGGACCTTGTGGTCGAGGGCGACGTTGCGCAGCTTTTCGATACCGATCTGGGCGACAACCTGGTTGCTGCAACGCGCGATGTCGACTACCTTGCCAACCTTAATCTCCCAGACGGCAAGCGCATGCGCTACACACGCGGCGTTCTCAAGATGAAGAGCCCGTACGACTATTTCCAGGCTGGTGTGCTCGTGCTCAACACGCGTGCCATGCGAGAGCTGCATACGGTTCAGGAGTGGCTGGAGGTTTCTCAGCGTTCTGACTTCATCTATAACGACCAGGACATCCTCAATACCGAGTGCGAGGGGAGAGTTACCTACCTCGACGCTTCGTGGAATGTCACAAACGACATCTTCCACCGGACAACCGCGCTCTACCCCAACGCTCCCGCCGCTGCCTACGATGCCTACCTGGCGTCGCGCAGCAATCCCAGGGTCGTCCACTTTGCTGGTGCCGTAAAGCCTTGGACCCATGGGTGGATTGACCTTTCCGAGCACTTCTGGAACTATGCCCGCGAGACGCCGTTCTATGAGGCCATCATTGCAGGGCTGCACAGGGCCGACGTCCGCCAGGCGGAGTCCCAGGTGATGGACTACATCAACAACGAGTGCACAAGGCTGGGAGTTCACGAGCGCGCGGTAGGTGAGGACAACCCCCTCCGTCAGATTGTTGACCCCCTCGCGCCTGTGGGAAGCACGCGCCGGGAGGTGCTCAAGTCGATTGGCCGTGGGCTTCGCGGCCGGAGCTAGGGCGGCGGGCGGTCATCTCCAATTGTGTCAGGGAGAAAAACAGATTGCCCCTTGCGGTGCAGCCCTGCGCGCCTGTGCTATCCTGCACCCAATAAACAAAAGCAATTTTGCATACTAGATTATGTTTATGCATTATTATGGGGTGATTGAGGGAATGGAGCGCATAAGGGCCTGTGTCGTGGGGGCAACCGGCTTTGCCGGGGTCGAGGTCTGTCGCATTGTCCTGGGGCACCCCTCCATGGAGCTTGTCATGGCAACGGACCGCAAGGCCGCTGGTGCCAGGCTGGCCGACGTGTACCCTGCGTTCGAGGGTGCAACCAACATCGTCCTCTCGCTTCCCGAGCCGGGGGCAATCGCCCAGAATGCGGACGTCGCCTTTCTCGCCGTGCCCCACACGGCCTCGCTTGCCATCACGCCGCAGCTTCTTGCGCTGGGCGTTACCGTGATCGACCTCTCGGCGGACTATCGCCTGCATGACGCGGCCGTCTACGAGCAGTGGTACGGCACGCCGCACACGAGCCCTGAGCTTCTCAACCAGACGGCCTATGGCCTGCCCGAGCTCAATCGCTCTGAGCTTCTCGCCTTGGGGGAGCGCCACGCGAAGGATGAGCCAGTGCTTGTTGCCGTACCGGGCTGCTATCCCACGGCCACGGCGCTTGCCGCCATCCCGGCGCTCGAGGCGGGCCTTGCCACAGGGGACCTCGTAATCTCTGACGCCATCTCCGGCGTCTCTGGCGCAGGTCGCGCGGCCAATGCGCGCACGCACTTCTGCCACGCCAACGAGTCCGTCGAGGCTTACGGCGTGGCGCGCCACCGCCATACCCCCGAGATCGAGCAGACGCTCACCCAGGCAGCAAATCGCGAGATGAACGTCGTGTTTACGCCGCACCTTGCCCCGCTCACCCGAGGCCTTCTCGCCACCGTGTACATGACGGCGGCAGACGGCGTCACCGCACATGATGTGCAGGGCGCCTACGAGCGTCGCTATGCCAACGAGGCGCTGGTCTCAACGCTTCCCTCCGGGCGCATGCCGCAGACCTCGTCTGTTGCGGCGACCGCTCGTGCCCAGGTTGGCGTGGCCCTTGATGACCGACGACGTAGGGTCATCATCGCGTCCTGCGCGATCGACAACCTCGGCAAGGGGGCTGCTGCCCAGGCCATGCAATGTGCAAACCTGGTGCTGGGGCTTCCGGAGACCCAAGGCATTGGGGCTACCGCCCCGCTCATCTAGGCTCATGGCCGAGTCCGTCGGCTGGCGCAGGACCACCGCGTTGTCCATTCCGGACGCGTATGCGGCGCGTCCCCGTCCAGAAGGGCCCTTTCATGACAAGCATCAAGCCTCTCGCCATCCCCTTGCAGGATGACGCTCCCCAGTCGTTCGGCTTTGCCCCCTGCGAGGGAGGCGTCTGCGCGGCCGCAGGCATGCGTGCCGCCGGAATCTCTGCAGGATTTCGCAAGAATCCCGAGCGCAAGGACATGGCGCTTGTCGTTGCCGATAAGACCTGCGTCTGCGCGGCAACGTTCACGCAGAACCGCTTCTGCGCCGCGCCGGTGCAGGTGAGCAGAGCGCGTGCCGCCTCGGGCCACGCCCGGGCCGTGGTTCTCAACTCCGGCAACGCCAATGCGGCCACCGGTGAGCCGGGCCTGCGCTGTGCCGAGAAGGCCTGCGCCCTTGTCGCCCAGGCTCTGGGCTGTGACGAGAAGGACGTGCTTGTGGCGTCGACAGGCGTCATCGGCGTGCGGCTCCCCCTCGAGCCCTACGTGACAGGCGTGCCAGCTGCCGTCGAAGCGCTTGCGGCGACGCCCGAGGCCGCCCATGACGCTGCCTGTGCGGTTATGACCACAGACACGCACCCCAAAGAGGCGGCCCTTGTGGGGTCCGCCCATCAGGCGGACGGCGGCTCTGTCACGGTGCACGTGGGCGGCTTTGTGAAGGGCTCGGGCATGATTCAGCCAAACATGGCAACCATGCTCTGCGTGCTCTCGACCGATGCCCCGCTTACGCCCGAGGCCGCGCATGCCGCGCTCCTCTCAGCCGTTCGCCAGACCTTCAACAAGGTGACGGTGGACTCTGACACTTCCACCAATGACACTTGCATCCTTTTTGCCACGGGTGCTGCCGGTGGCGCCGCCATCGACGAGGGCTCGCCTGCGTATCCGGCTGTCGCTGCGGCCATCAGGGGCGTCTGCACCAACCTTGCCCGGCAGATTGCTGCGGACGGCGAGGGCTCGACCAAACTCGTGACCGTGGACGTCCTTGGAGCGACCAGCCAGGAGGACGCCGATAAGGTTGCCTTTGCCATTGCAAACTCGCCGTTGGTCAAGACTGCCATCTTTGGACACGATGCCAACTGGGGCCGCGTGGCTGCGGCTGCCGGCAAATGCGGCGTGCCCTTCTCGCAGGAAGCCGTCGACATCGACTTCATGGGCGTGCCTGTGCTCCGTGTGGGACTTCCCGTTCCCATGGACGAGGACGACATGCTACGCCGCTTTGAGCAGCCCGAGATAGACATTGCCATTTCGCTTGGTGCGGGAAAGGCATGCTCGCGGGTGTGGACCTGCGATCTCACGCACGACTACGTCAAAATCAACGGAGAGTACCGAACCTAGGGCTTCGGATTGCCCGGCCGCGTGCGCCGTGCCCATGACCAACAAAACCCACGGCAGGAGGTACACATGCAAGGTCGCGAGGAAGGCGAGCTCGAGCTTGCCCAGAAGAAGGCAGAGGTTCTCACCGAGGCGCTCCCGTGGATCAACAGGATGCGCGGGAAGACCATCGTTGTGAAGTACGGCGGGTCTGCCATGGAAGATCTTGAGCTCATGGTCCAGGTGGTCGGGGACATCGAGCTTCTCAAGCTCATGGGCATGCGCGTTGTTCTCGTGCACGGTGGTGGGAAGGCGATAAGTGCGCTTCTCGGCAAGCTGGGCATTCCCACAAAGTTCAAGGACGGCCTGCGCGTGACGGATGACGCCACAATGGAGGCCGTACAGGAAGTGCTCGTTGGCAAGGTGAACCAGCAACTGGTGTGGGCATTGAACGAATACGGTCACAACGCGGTGGGCATTTCGGGTGCCGACGGGAAGACCTTCAAGAGCGAGCCCGTCTCGGCCGAGCTTGGCCGTGTTGGCCGCATTCGCGAAGTGAGCCCGGAGCTCATCAATTCCATCCTTGATGACGGATACACCCCCGTGGTTGCAAGCGTTGGTTGTGGCCCCGATGGGTTCTACAACATCAATGCCGACATCGCTGCGGGCAGGGTAGCGGAAGCGCTCCATGCCGACAAGCTCATCTACCTCACGGATGTTGATGGACTCTTTGGTGACTATCGCGACAAGGACAGCCTTATCTCGTCACTTACGCTATCTGAGACAAAAGAGGTCCTTGCCTCTGGAGAGTTGGACGGCGGCATGATTCCAAAGATTCGCTCGATTGAGGAGGCAATGGAGAACGGCGTCCATGAGGTTGTCATTCTCAACGGCAAGACACCGCATTCGCTCCTCGTCGAAATCTTCACTGACGCCGGCGTGGGCACCCTTTTCACCCAGGACTAGAACAAGGAGAGCAACATGGCAGACACCAGCTTCGAGAGCGCCAAGGCCCTTGATGATGCGTATGTGATGCATACCTACGGGCGTCTCCCCGTTGAGTTTGTCTCGGGCGAGGGGGCGACGCTTACCGACTCGACCGGCAAGGCCTACATCGACTGCCTGGGCGGCATTGGCTCCGTGAGCCTGGGACACCGCAACCCCGTGGTGGCAGCGGCACTTCACGCGCAGGTCGACAGGGTATGGCAGGTTGGCAACTACTTCTACGTCGAGAACCGCGGCGAGCTCGCCCGTGACCTCTCGGGGCTTCTCTCATCCACGTGCGACGAGGAGGGCCATGTGGTTGGCTCCACGGGCTCTGCGTGGAAGACCTTCTTTGCGAACTCGGGTGCCGAGGCAAACGAGGGAGCCATCAAGGTTGCAAGACGTTGGGGCGAGAAGAGGCTTGGTGGCGCGTCCGGCATCATCACGGCGCAGAAGAGCTTCCACGGCCGTACGCTTGCGACGCTGGCGGCGACCGGTCAGGCTGTTTTCCACAAGACATTCCTCCCCATGCCCGCCGGCTTTGCAGCGGTTCCCCTAAACGACGCGGACGCACTTGTGGCGGCGTTGGACAACCCGCCGGCGTCATGCGGTCCCGTGTGCGCCGTAATGCTCGAGTGCGTGCAGGGCGAGGGCGGCGTGTGGCCTGCCGACTACGACTACCTGCGCTTTGTTTCTGCGGAGTGTGAGAGGCGCGGCGTGCTTCTCATCATTGACGAGGTCCAGACCGGCTTCTTCCGTTGCGGGGCGCCGTTCTGCTACCAGCTTGCCGGCATCGAGCCGGATGTGGTGAGTATGGCCAAGGGCATCGCAGATGGCTTTCCTATGGGAGCCGTTGCGGCAAAGGCTGAGGTTGCGGACCTCATGGGGCTGGGGGATCACGGCTCTACCTTTGGGGGCAACGCACTTGCGGCGGCTGCCGGCCGCGTCACGGTGGAGGTGCTGGTCTCCGAGGGGATAGGGGAGCACGTTATTGCCTGCGGCGCACGCCTGCGCCAGCGCCTTGAAGCGCTGCCGCACGTGACCGAAGTGCGTGGGCACGGGCTCCTCCTTGGCGCGCAGCTTGACGTGCCCATGGCCAACGAACTTGTCGACAAGGGCCTTGAGCAGGGACTCGTTCTCAACCACATAGGTGATTCGATCCTGCGCTTCCTTCCTCCGCTGGTGATTACCGAGGAACAGGTGGACGAGGTCTGCGACAGGCTTTTCGAACTTCTCGATTAGCTACAGACCGGGGGCATTGAAGCGGGCTGGCCTCAATGCCCCCAGTCGGAGTTCCGATGCATGAAAACGCGATATCGTACGGTTTTTTGCTCTTCGCTGCATGAAATCGCGCTATCGCGGGGTGGTTTTGGCGTTCCGACATAAAACATTGAAGTATATTTGCATATTTATGCATATTTGTTGTGAAATATAGAAATATATGCAAATATAGTTGTAACTTTTATCTTGGGGTGCGGAAGAGGCCCCGCGATAACGCGATTTCATGCAGAGGCCGCTAGAAAACCGTACGATATCGCGTTTTCATGCAGGACGATTTGACTGTGGGCTACCCCGTTAGCCGTAACTTCGGCTTCTCCGAAGAAAACCCTCGGCATGCCACGCTCGTTGCACTGCGAAGAACAAGTATCGATGGATGCTGTCATCAAAATCGTGGAAATCGTGGCATTCAGGCGTGGCGAAAAAATGCCATGGCCATCGGCGAAGGGCAGCGGCTCAGATTTGGCCACCCTAGCACTGTGCCCCTCGCCGATGGGGAATGCTATTGCTCCGACTTGGCGCCCGTGCGCTCTGGAACGCGCAGCATGACCACGAAGCCAATCACGAACAGCACCACGATCGAAAGCACGCCCAGCGAGCCGTTGCTCGTGATGGCCGTCATGGTGCCCACGATAAGGGTGCCGAGAATGGCGGCGTACTTGCCAAAGATGTCGAAGAACCCAAAGTACTCGTTTGCGTGCGCCTTGGGGCAGAGCTTGCCAAACTCGGAGCGCGAAAGCGCCTGCAGTCCGCCCTGGAAGAGGCCGACCATGATGGCCAGAATCCAGAACTCGACGGCGGAGCGCAGGAAGAAGGCAGCAAACAGCGTGATAAGGGTGTAGCCGGCGATACCCACAAGAATCATCGTGCGCGTGCCAAGCTTGTGTCCCAGCCTGCCGTATGCGATCGCCGAGGGGAACGCCACAAACTGCGTGACGAGCAAGGCCAGCACCAGCTGCGTACCGTCGATGCCAAGGTCCGCTCCGTACGAGGTTGAGAGCTTGATAATGGTGTGTACGCCGTCGATGTAGAAGAAGTACGCAATGATGTAGTTCCTGATGGACGGGTCGCGCCAGATGCGCCCCGCCGTGGCTCCGATGCCGTGCACTGCGTTGGCAAGGGCGTGCTTCTCGCGCGGCTTGTAGTGGGTCTGTTCGACGTTCTTGAGCATGGGGATCGTAAACGCCACCCACCAGGCAGCCGTAATGAAAAATGAAATCTGCATGGCTACCTGCAGGCTCATGCCAAAGGGCCTTGCCAGTACAAAGGCAAGGCAAGCGAGGAACGGCACGCAGCTGCCGATGTAGCCCCACGCATACCCCCGACTGGAAACGTCATCCATGCGGTCATCCGTCGTGGCGTCCACAAGCAGCGCGTCATAGAACACGAACGACGTGTTGAGCGCCACGGAGGAGATGACGTAGATCACGAGAAACGCCATGGCGTTTGTGGGGAAGCCCATGGCCACGCAAGCCACGGCACCCGTTCCTACGGAGCCGATGACGAACTTCTTCTTCATGCCCTGCTGGTCGGCAATGGAGCCGAGGATGGGCATGAGCAGTGCGATGACCAGCGATGCAACCGTCTCTGCATAGCTCCACGCGACAAGAGCGGGGCCATCTGCCAGCGACTTGAAGTAGATGGGAATGACGCTCGTGGCGAGAAGCACCAGCGCGGAGTTACCCACGTCATACATAACCCAGCTTTTCTCGGCCTTCGTCATCTTAAAAGACATAGCAATCCTCTCCGTTGGCCCTCCTGGAATCGCGCTCAGACAAACCAAAACGGTGTCGCTGGAATGGCGGCGAAACTCCCGGCTTCTGTCAGGATTATGTAATGGCTTGCCCGATGCGTCATCCATGCGCCGCCGTGCGGCCGCACCGCAACCGTAGACGTGCAAGAGATGGCGTCGCCTCGGCGCGTGTGCGCCAGATGTCCCTTGGATGGGGCATAATGGCGGAGCGGCACAACGGCGCCTCTCGCGCCGCTCACCGGAACCAGAAAGGGGTTACGATGCCGGCCATTCTCACGCACGACTTCTTTGCACGCGACGTTGCCGAGTGCGCGAAGGCGGAGCTTCCCCTGGCAACCCTGGACGAGCGCGACGCCTTCCTCTTGGGGAGCCAAGGCCCCGACCCGCTCTTCTACATCGAGCTGTACCCCCTCATGGCGAAGTGGGCCGAGATGGGAGGCCTCATGCACGACAAGCGCCCCGCCAGGCTCCTTGCAGCCATGCGCGAGGCCGTTGACCGCCTGTCCAAGCGCGAGAGGGCGGTTGGTGCAGCATATCTGGCGGGCTTCTCGTGCCATTGGCTCTTGGACTCGACGGTCCACCCTTTTATCAACGCCTGGGCCTATGACCTGACGCACGCGGGGGTTGCCGGGCTAGGACCGGAGTGTGACAGCAAGGTCCACATGGAGGTCGAGCGTGACCTCGACGAGGCTGTGCTTTTCCGTAAGACCGGCAAGACGATTGCCGAGTACCGCCCGTTTGCAAATACCCTGCGGGCTTCGCGAGAGGCGCTTGCCATTATCGACAAGCTCTACTTCTATGCTGCCCTGTGGACCTATGGCAGGCCCATCGACCCCACGACGTTCTCGGCTTCGGTGGGATGTTATCGAACCATGATGCGCCTGCTCTATGCCACGCGCGAGCACCATCGCAGCGCGATCGCTGCTCTTGAGCGTGCTATTTCCGGTGCCCCTTACTCCACCTACAGCGCCCTTTCGCATCGCGTGCGGGCGTCTGCCTCCTCGGAGTTTGACAACTCTGAGCACCGTGCATGGACCAACCCCGCGACTGGCATTGTGAGCAGGGAATCGTTTGCGAACCTCTACGAACGCGCTCTCGATCGCGCGACCTCGGTGGTTGCGTCCGTGCTCTCTCCCGGCTTTGACAGTGCGGCGTCGTACGCGCTCACAGGCAACATCAACTTCGGGGGTACGCGAGACGAGGAGAGTTTCCCCTTGTCTCATGGCACGGAGGCTGCGGCGTCTTGACGAGTGAGGCTACGCGCCATGTGATGCAGGCGAACAGGAGCAAGAACACCAAGCCAGAACTTCTCGTGCGGGCAAGGCTTCGCGAGGCCGGCTACACCGGCTACAGGCTGCACTGGAAGAAGGCGCCAGGCAAGCCTGATATCTGCTTTCCCGGCAGGCAGGTTGCCATTTTTGTGAACGGCTGCTTCTGGCATCGCTGCCCCCATTGTCTCCTGCCGCTTCCAAAAACCAACGTCGAGTTCTGGAAGGCCAAGTTCGACCGCAACCGCGCACGCGACGCCCGCGACAATGCACTGCTGGTACAAGACGGGTGGACAGTCCTTGTGGTATGGGAGTGCATGCTCAAGGAGGAGCGGCTCGACTCCACCATGCGTGAGGTCCTGCGCGAGCTCGACCGGGCAAGCAGGGAGGGCCAAAACGTTGCTCGGATGGTGGAGATTGGCTCTCCCCGCCCTTGGAAGCTTCGCCGAGAGCGACAAAAGCTACGCTCACGGCATACTTTGCGCTAAACCAGTCGCAGGTCTAAGCTAGTGCCCATGGCCAACGACGGGGGGTATCGCCATGTCGACATACGTATTCTCTGATGTCCACGGACATCGCGCGACGCTCGAGCGCGTTCTCGAGCGCGTGTCCCCCGGCGCAGATGACGCCGTGTTCTGTCTCGGGGACATGATTGACCGCGGGCCCGATCCCGTCGGCGTCATGCGCCTCGTGCGCTCGCTTCCCAACGTGTGCGTGCTCAAGGGCAACCACGAGGACCTCATGCTCGACGCGCTCGGCCACGAGAATGACGTGATGTCGCAGGCAAACTGGGCAATCAACGGCGGCATGGCTACGCTTTCGGGTCTTCAGGGGCTCCCGGGCGACGAGGCGAGCGAGCTTATCGAGTGGGTGCGTGGCCTTCCGCTCTCGACCCACGTGGAGGTGGCGGGACGCCACTACATCATGGTCCATGCCGGAATCCGTCCGGATGGCCCGGCACCAGCCGATGGCACCTGGAACGGTGCCGCAATCGATGCGCTGCTCGGCGCGCAGACCCCCGATGACCTGCTGTGGATTCGCGACGAGTTCTGGTCGGTCCCCACAGGCCTTCTCAACGAGAAGGGAGAGGGACCCATTGTGGTGGCGGGGCACACGCCGACGCCCTACCTTGCGTCCATGACGGACGAGCTTGACCGTCCGGTAAGAGACGAGAATGGCATCGCACAGATGGTGCGCGTTGGAGCGCGCGACGCCACGGGTGGTGTGGCTGATCGCTGGGACATAGACTCCGGTGCCGCTGGAGGTGCCGGTTTTGGTCGGGTCACGGTCATGCGCCTGGATGACGGCGAGGAGTTCGCGGAGCCCGTTCGCGATGGCGAGTAGGGAAGACGTGTGCGGCTCCGGCCGAGCGGGCCAGCGCGTGGTTCATCCGCTTGCGCCAATCTTCGATGAGACGAGCCGCGTGCTTGTGCTGGGTACCATGCCCAGCCCCAAATCGCGTGAGGTGAGCTTCTACTACGGCAACCCTCAGAACCGCTTCTGGCGCGTGATGGCTGCACTGTGGGACGAGTCTGTGCCGACGGGCAACGACGGCCGTCGCGACCTATGCCTGCGACACCACGTCGCGCTGTGGGACGTGCTCGCAAGCTGCACCATCACGGGTGCGAGCGACGCCTCCATACGCGACCCCGTCCCCAACGACGTGGAAAGGATCCTCTCGGTCGCGCCAATCGTTCGCGTATTCTGCACGGGCGGGGCTGCCACAAGGCTCTATCGGCGGCTTATCGAGCCCTCGTGCGGCCTTCCGTGCACGGGACTTCCCTCGACGAGCCCGGCAAACGCCCGTATGAGGCTCGATGACCTAGTGGTGGCCTACGAGCCCCTGCGTTGTGCGGCGGAGAGAGAGTGGTGCGCAAAAACTGCGGTTTGATGACGGCTCCGTGCACCCTCGCCGTTTGGGAGTGAGTAGTTAAACGGCGAGAAAACGCGACTGGTGGGACGGCTGCCTGTGCCGCCTGGCGAGCGACCGCCTCCAATGGCAGAGGTTCGGTGTCGTGCGTATGCACAGGCCCACATGCTGGCCAGCGAGGTAAAACTGCGGATTAATTGCACGTCGCGGAGAAGGACAGCCTGTCCGCCTGCTTTCTCGACGGCACCTGTCGAAGGCCGCAATTAACCCGCAGATTTGTCAGGCGATGCCTCATGAGGCGTCGACAACGCCCACGGCTCCGCGAGTTTCTGCCACAATGGATGCCCAACATCAATCGCAGCGCACACAACGTGGCTGAATCGCAGAGGGGCGACATGCGATGAGCGTCAGTGAACTCATGGATGAGAAGGACATGGCCGACCTGCTCGTGAGCGTTCCCGCAGAGGGACTGCTGCACGGCGTCGTGTGGGCAGAGCCCCTGGGCCACGGGTGGACTCACCCTTGGCGCTTTGCAAAGGGCCAGCTCAAGGCCATTGGGAGTTGCCGCGCCTGGCATCCGGGCCTCTACCGGACAATGGCTGCCTGCACGGCGGGCGTGACCGTGGAGCTCGAGACGGACTCTTCGGCCATCGTGCTCGAGGCGCGCGTGGAGGCCTTCCCGCGCGGCTCGCGCGAGGTCCTGGCCGAGACTTCCGAGTGCGCCTTTGCGCCGGACGGTCCGCTCGACGGCTTCTCTTGCGACGTTGACGGCAGGCACCTGCCCTGTGTGCTTCCGGAGGAGAACGACGACGGCATCACGCGTGTGGAATTCTCGCTCGATGACCCCGACGAGGCACCCGTAAGCAATCTTCAGCGCCTGCCGGGTCTGGGTCGCCACCATCGCGTACGCGTGTGGTTGCCGTGCCTTACGAGCTGCGACCTACGCCGTGTTGTGGGTGACGGCAACGTGATTGAGCCGGTGGAGGCCCGCGGCCAGCTCTTGGTGATTGGCGACTCGATTGCCCAGGGCTTCGTCGCCGGTGACCCGGCACACAACTGGCCGGCGCTTCTCGCCACGCGACTTGGCATGGACGTGCTCAACCAGGGCATCGGCGGGCAGGTGTTTCTCCCCGGCTCGACGGTGGGCCTTGCCGACGAGGCATCGCCCGAGGTCGTGGTGGTTGAGCTGGGCGAGAACTATCGCTACGAGCCCTGTCAGGAGATGCGCATCTCGCGCGACATCCGCACGAGCCTCTTCGAGGTCGCCGAAGCGTGGCCGGAGGCGTCGGTCTGGACCCTCACGCCGCTGTGGCACTCGGACGAGACCCACCCCACGCATCGTGGCAGCTGCTTTGCCGTGGTACCCGATCTTATCCGTGGCGCGGTTGCCGCCAACCCCGGCATGCACCTGGTGGAGGGGTCGCGCCTCCTGCAAGCCAGCCCCGTCCTCATGGCCGATGGCTACGAGCACCCCAACGCAGGCGGTTCCAAAACCATCGCAGAGCGTCTAGCCTTCATCATGGATGCGCTGTCGGAGCCCGCGGAAACCCGCCGGGCACGCGCGATCGAGCTCCTCTCGGACGGACCGCGCGAGGCGTTTCCCATCCTCGAGTGCGCCCGCCGGGGGATTGGCGAGGTGCTCGTTGCCGAGAAGGGCGTCTGCATCCTGGAGATTCCGCATCACGGAACCTTTGTGTGGGGAACCGCGAAGAAGGCCCTGCGCGAGGCGCTTGACGTCTTTGCGTCTCGCGATTTCGTGTGCGTCTTGGGTTCGGCTCCCGTGCACGACGTGCGCCGCGACCTGGGCCTCACTGAGGACGTGCCCTGCAACATGGTGATTTACGAGAAGGGACGGCATCTCGACGTCGATCCCACGCTCGACATCCGCACGCTCACGTCGGCCTATGCCGAGCTTGTCGCCGAGCACTACTCGCACCCCGAGTACCTGGCTGCAGGCGAGCTAGAGGACATTCTCGAGCGCGGCCTTGTGCTGGGCGGCTTTGAGGCGGGGCGTCTCTGTGCCTTTGTCGGCGAGCATCCCGAGGGTGCCATCGGCATGCTGGAGGTCTTCCCCGAGCAGCGTCGTCGCGGGTGGGCAACGGCGCTTGAGTCGGCAAAGATTAACGAGCAGCTCGACCGCGGCCTTGTGCCCTGGGGTGAGGTGTGGCCCGACAACCGGGCATCCATTGCCCTTCAAGAGAAGCTCGGGCTTACGGTCCATCCGGAGAAGGACATGCGCTTCCTGAGCCGAGCGTAACTTTGGTGCCATCGAGTGAACTTACGGGCGTCTTACGCTTTCGTAAGCTTCGGCTTCCCGGCGCCGCCGCCGGCTCTCGGCCGTGCTGGCTTCGAATGTGTGACGGTTCGCAACACGAACGTCGACGAATGTGTGACGTCCTGCGCGGGTCACGCATTCGGATGCGAGTCTGTGACGAACCGTCACACAATCGCGGGCGGGCACGGGTTTGCCTCGTGCCGAGAGCCGCCTTTCGCCCGGAGAAGGACATGCGCTTCCTGAGCCGAGCGTAGCTGCACAGGCGGGGGCTCTCGGCCCTCGCCGCCCCCGAGTATGACTGCTAGTGTGCAGAATTGGTGATGCTGCTTCCAAGCGACTACAATCTCACAGCCATATGCAGAATATTTCAGTGCGCTCGCCGATATGCCATTCCATATGAGGGCGAGCAGGAAGTGGTAATCATGACCAGTCTTCATGGACGCGAGCTCGAGGACGAGTTCCTTTCGACTGCGCGCGAGTTTAACGGCGACGTTGAGAGCAGGGAGGCCGGTGACCGCTACCTTCTCACCACCCACGCGCTCTACCATGGCGGGCCCGTCTCCTGGGCCATGACGCCCAAGATCTTTGATGCCGCCCAGACTGACATTCTGCGCGATGCCGCCGAGACCATGGGTCGCATCATGGACAAGATTACTGCGGAGTACCTGCGCAACCCCGAGTTCCGTGCACTTTTCCGCCTTTCACCGGAGCTCGAGGCTCTCACAATCATCCCCACAGGCTATGACCAGATGATCCCCATCGCGCGTGTGGACGTCTTCTTCAACGAGGAGACTGGCGACTTCCAGTTCTGCGAGCTCAACACCGACGGCTCGGCTGGCATGACCACGACCGTCGAGGTAACCCGTGCCATCCAGGCAACCCATACCTATCGCAAGTTTGCCGAGAAGTACCCATCGATCACGACGTATGACCTGGTCGGCGAGGCAATCGACGCCATCGCGGAGACGTATGCCAGCTGGGCGAACGCTGACCGCTTTGGCAGTGACGTGGCGCACCCGTCGATGTGCATCGTGGACTATCCCGAGAGCGCCTCGATGGATGAGCTCGAGGACTTCCTGTGGCGCCTTTCCGACCGCGGCTTTTATGCCCAGTTCTGCGACATTCGCGACCTGCGCATCGAGCATGTGGCTGGTACCGACCTCCTCATGGCGCCGGGCGGCCCCGTCTCCTGCGTGTATCGCCGCGCCGTTACATCCGAGATTGCCGAGAAGCCCTGCCCCGGTGCGGACGCCTTGGCCGAAGCCGCGCGTCGTGGCCTAGCCTGCGTCATTGGTGGCTACAGGACCTGGCCGTGCGCAACGAAGACGGTCTTTGCGGTCATGCGCTCGCATGCGATGGACGGCATCCTTACGTCAGAGGAGCGCGCCTTCATTGACGCCCACGTACCCGAGACCGTGCTGCTCGACGCCGATGCGGACCTCTCGCCCTATGCCGAGAAGGACCGCTGGATCGTGAAGCCCGCTGGCGGGTACAACGCCGTAGGCGTGGTGGCCGGCCTCGACTGCAAGACGCAAGAGGAGTGGGACCGCGCTCTCTCTTCGTGCGCGAAGAGCGGCGGCGTGGTGCAGGCGTACGCACCCCAGTACCGCACTCCCACCATGCGAGGCGGCATGCTCAAGCCCGGCGAGGACCCGCTTGCGGCCCCCGAGATGAGCAACATGGAGGGGCTCTTCCTCTTCAACGGCAAGTTTGGCGGTGTCTTTACCCGCTGCGGCGAGGGTAACGTCATTGGCGAGTGGACGCATCGTCTTAACATGGGGTGCCTTGTCGTCGAGTAGGCAGGTACCAGCGCCGGGGCGCCCGTCCCGAAAGCCTGCGACCCAATTGCGTCCCGGTGGGACACCGCAGTCAATCTGTCTCGGTTTCTCTCGGCAGGGACTGACGCAGCCTGCGGACAGATACCGACGGCGCCTGCGGGACGTCCCTAACTCCCAATTAATGTCACGTTCCCTTGCTAGAATCTGCCTCGAGAAGCAAAACCGCCAGGAGGCAGACATGGAAACCATCAACAAGCTCGCTCCCCACCTCACAGGGGAGCTTTCGCCCAGGGCCCAACGGGCCGTTCTCAGCTCTCGCGCAGCGGGGTCCCTCTCGCCATTTGCTACGCCCAACGAGGCAGCCCTCCGTCGCGACAAGACCGAGCGTGACCAGGAAAGTGCCCTGCGTCCTGCCTTTGTCCGCGATGCCGAGAAGATCATGCACATGTCCGCGTACAACCGCCTTGCCGGAAAGACGCAGGTGTTCTCGTTCCGTGCGGACGACGACCTGGCGCGGCGCGGCCTGCACGTGCAGCTTGTGGCCCGCGTGGCAAGAGATATCGGCGCCGCACTCGGTCTCAACCTCGACCTCATCGAGGCAATCGCCTTGGGCCACGACATTGGCCACACACCCTTCGGCCATGCCGGCGAGCGCTTCCTGAACGACGTCTACCACGCTCGCACCGGCCGCTTCTTTGCCCACAACGTGCAAAGCGTTCGGGTCCTTGACGTTACGTATGGCAGAAACCTCGCCCTCCAGACCCTCGACGGTGTCATCTGCCACAACGGCGAGTTCGAGCAGCAGGTCTTCGAGACAAGCCAGCTTTCCGACTTCGAAGAGTTTGACCGTGGGGTGGGGGAGTGCTGGGAGAGGGGCGGTCCTACCATTGCCCGCCTGCGTCCCATGACGCTCGAGGGCTGCGTGGTGCGCGTCTCCGACATCATCGCCTATGTGGGCAAGGATCGCCAAGATGCCATTCGTGCAGGTCTTTGCACCGAGAAGAGCTTCGATGACGGCCTTGGCGGGGCGTACAACGCTTGGGCGCTTGGTGCCTTTGTGGCTGACGTGGTCGAGAACAGCATTGGCAAGCCACGCATCGAGATGAGCGAGGAAGGCTTTGCCGAGATGCGCCGAGCCAAGCGCGAGAACTACGAGAAGATCTATGGAGCCTCGGAGGTCAACGGAGACTTCTCGCGCGGTGTCTCCGAGCTCTTCTCGCTGCTGTATGAGCACGAACTGGCAGCGCTTCATGCAGGTGATGAGTCTGCGGCAATCTTCCGTCACCACATAGAGCCACTGAGGCGTCACCTTGCACCTTACGGGCGTAGCTACGACTGGGAGATAGACCCAGACCTGGCCGTAGTCGACTTCATCTCGTCGATGACCGACGATTACTTTATGGCTACGTGCTCAGAACTCTTTCCCCGGGCCCGGGAGCTCTTCCCGCGTCGCGGCTACTTCGAGGGGGTGAGGCCCTAAGGGGCGCGCTTGGTGCCCTCCACTACAGCGGGGCCCTGGAAATCCCATGCACGCAGCTGCCTCTCGGCGGCTACCGGCTCCCTGCTACCGCACGCTCGGCTGCGCCGTGCTCTTGCGCGGCATCGACGAAGGCAGCAAAGAGCTGCGGCTGCGTGCGCAGCTTCTCGGGATGCCATTGCACGCCCAGGAAGAAGGTCTTCTCGTCAAACTCC
Source organism: Tractidigestivibacter sp. (assembly GCF_057241865.1). Classification (NCBI taxonomy): domain Bacteria; kingdom Bacillati; phylum Actinomycetota; class Coriobacteriia; order Coriobacteriales; family Atopobiaceae; genus Tractidigestivibacter; species Tractidigestivibacter sp. Next base: position 67,440 of record NZ_DBHHPX010000006.1, on the reverse strand, counting down.
AGGCCCTCCGGCGTGCCATCCTCGGCCCATGCCACGACGTTGCCCTTTGGAGCTTGGGTGTAGATGGCCTCGTGGTGAAGGGAGTTCACCTCGCCCGACGTGAAACCCAGGATTTTTGCCAGGCGGCTCGTCTCTGAGACGCGCACGTGGTGGACGGGGGAGTCGGGCGAGTCGCCCCTGGTGTGGAGAATCGTCTTGGTAGGGTAGTCCTTGACGTCGTGCACGAGCGTGCCACCAAGGGTCACGTTCATGACCTGCATGCCTCGGCAAATGCCAAGGACAGGCACATCTGCGTCCCAGCACGCGCGCATGAGCGCCTGTTCGAACGTGTCGCGTGCGGGGCAGGTGAGCGATATGGGCGAATGGCTTTCTGGCGCGTAGGCGTGGCCGGAGAAGGAGCAGTCGGCAATGTCGCCGCCACCTGTGAAGAGGATGCCATCAAGGCGCTGCACGATGTCGGGGACGAGGGCCGTCACGTCAAAGCCAAAGGGAATGGCATAGGGGAGCGCAACCGGAATGCCTCCCGCCTCGGCTACGGACGCAGCGTAGTGATCGTCGGTCATGGTCCAGTAGGGGTATTCCGGGTCCTCCCGAGGCCTAGACGTGATTCCAATGAGCGGCCTGGTGGCTGCGATTCCCATATTTCCTCCCCTGAGCGATGTGCCGTTGGATACCTTAGCCGACCGATGAGGCCTCGACCCCCGGCGGCAGCCATTCCAGAAAAAACGAACGCCAGACGAGAGGGCGGCGGTCTTTCTCGAGCTCTGCCGTCGACGCAATAGCCCGGCGCCCAACGGTTACGTCCCTGGGCTACAATCGCTTGCATGGACAACCTCTTCACCAACATAGAACGCTACAAGCGCACGATGAACGCCCCGCTTGCCGCGCGCATGCGCCCGCAGACCCTCGAGGAATACGTGGGCCAGACCGAGGCCGTGGGCCCAAGGAGCTGGCTTCGCACTGCAATTGAGCATGACACGCTCTCTTCGGTGATTCTCTATGGGCCTGCCGGCACGGGCAAGACCACCCTTGCGCGCATCATCGCAAACTCGACACATGCGGAGTTTGTCGAGGTGTCTGCCGTTACGGGAACCGTGAAGGACCTTCGGCGCGAGGTGGACGCTGCCGAGAGCCGCCTGCTCTCCTTGGGTCGGCGCACCATCCTCTTCGTGGACGAGATTCACCGCTTCAATCGTTCCCAGCAAGATGCGCTGTTGCATGCCGTTGAGGATCGCACCGTGGTTCTAGTGGGTGCCACGACTGAGAACCCCTACTTCGAGGTGAACTCGGCGCTGCTCTCGCGTTCGCGTGTGGTGGAGCTCGAGCCGCTCGACGACGACTCCATTCGCACAATCGTGTGTCGCGCCGTGACCTCGGGGTACGGCCTCAAGGGGGCCTTCGCGCTCGATGACGATGCCCTTGAGGAGATCGTTACTCTCGCCGGGGGAGACGGGCGCGCCTCCCTCACCTCGCTCGAGCTGGCAAGCCAGATGGCGGCGCCATCGGGCGCGGCTACGCCCGAGGAGCCGGTGCGCATTACGCGCGCCCACGTGCTTGAGGCAAATCCCCGCCATGGCCTGTCGTACGACAAGTCCGGCGACATGCACTATGACATCATCTCGGCCTTCATCAAGTCTATGCGCGGGAGCGATCCGGACGCCGCGCTCTACTGGCTGGCACGCATGCTCGACGCGGGGGAGGATCCCAAGTTCGTTGCGCGCCGCATCTTCATCCTGGCCTCGGAAGACATTGGCAATGCAGACCCCCAGGCGCTTCTCGTTGCCGAGGCGGCATTCAAGGCAACCGAGGTCATCGGCCTTCCGGAGTGCCGCATCAACCTTGCGCAAGCAGTTGAATACATGGCGCTGGCGCCCAAGTCGAACGCTGCGGAGGCGGGGATTGATGCTGCGCTCAAGGAGGTACGCGAGGGCCCGCGTCGCGAGGTGCCCAGCTACCTGCGCGACCGGCACCGTCCTGGCTCCGACGAGTACGGTCCGTACCTGTATCCTCACAACTACCCCACGGGTTGGGTCGAGCAGCGATACCTGCCCGAGGGCCTAGAGCGCGGCGCGTTCTTTCACCCGAGCCCACGTGGCTGGGAGGCCTGGCGCATCGAGTCCGCCGCGCGCGACCGTGCCGACACAGCTCCGCAGCGGCTGGAGGGCATATCTGCCGGAGACGTCGCTGAGGGCAGCGATGGCAGTGAGAGCGGCGCGTCTGACAGCGACAATGCATCCGGGCGCAGCGCATAGCGCTAAGGGGCTGGGTTCACGCGAGGCCAACTAGGGTTCATGGAGAAGTTGGGGCGTTGCGCCCCAGAACCGAGAGGGTTACTTGCCTGAGGGGGCCCTCGGAGCTATCACATTTCACGAATTGACGGTTGGTGGCAGTTTGCGGCAAATCCTTGATATGAGTGCGTCGATGTCGCAAATCCCTGACCTGCGGTTTATCAGGAATGCAATCGTCTGATACTCGGATCATCCCCGAAAAACTGCCACCAACCGTCAAAACTTGCCACCCGGCGTCTCGTGCCCGGCTGCACGCGCCCGACAGGGAACCCCAGTGGCACCCGAGCAAAGCCCAACACTGCCGAATGGCACATACTTACAGTTGGTGGCAGTTTTTGGCGGTACCCCCGAGTAGCAAGCTCTTTGAGATTTGATAAATCGCAGGCAGACGATTTGTGACTAGCTCGATTTCATATCAAGGATTTATCGCAAACTGCCACCAACCGTCAATCCGTGACGGACGCCTCGCGTCGAGGGACCACCTCGCCCGCCGAGAGCCTCTGCTGATGGCTGGACGGCTAAAATGCCCTACGATATCGTCGTTTAGTGCATCGATGGCTCACCGTAAACGCCCAGCTGTCCCGGCGAGGGCCCGATCAGCGACGCTTGCCTCCCGTCGCGACGCATTTCGCCCCTCCGTCTACCGTCTCGGGTTGCAAGACACGCCAGAAAATCGACAGATTAGTACCGTCCCCCTCAAACATGGCGTCATCGATTTGTAATGGCTATCGAGCAAGGCGCGTCGAGTTGCGGCGCGCGGGGTGGCTGGAGATGGGCTCCAGCCAGAGGGGAAGGAACCAAGCATGAAGAAGCAGGTACTGGTGGCGGGCCTTCTCGCCGCGACGCTGTGCATGCCGCTTGCGGCATGCGGCGGCTCGTCGACGTCATCAACGGGCTCGTCATCCTCGTCGACCACGAGCAGCACGTCTACCACGAGCTCCGGCTCGTCCAGCAGCTCCAGCTCCTCGAAGGACTTCGATGCCAATAGCTTCTACGTGGGCCAGTGGCGTGGCTCCGTCGAGATCACCGGCCAGACCGTCTACGGTACCGCCGGCGGCACCGAGCAGATGCTGGACGTGAACGTCAAGGATGACGGCACCTGCGAGGTCAAGCCCCTCGAAGCCCACGCCGACCTGCTCACCGACACCGGCACCTGGGAGGGTACCGAGACCGAGCTCACCTTGAACCTCAGCAGCGGCAAGACCATCACGCTCGAGGTTGCCGACAAGTCCTCGCTTAAGGGCAACGCCGCCGACTTTGGCATCGCCGACTTCGACACCATCAACTTCGACTTCTACGGCTAGTGAGACAAAGGGAGTTTCCCCTTGTCTCATCTGGCCAGGGCCACGCAGGCTGGCGCCGGGAGCGCCTCGCCTGTGAGCCTCACTAATCACGCGGGAATTGCCACGGCTACAAGGCCGTGCGGAGGGAAGGCCACGCCCCTGTGGGAGGGGGCCGCATGACAAAGAGGAGAATGGATATGGGAAATAACCTGACGCGCAAGAACTTCCTCGCAGGCTCTGCGGCCGCGGCAGCCCTTGCGGGACTTGCCGCGTGCTCGACAAGCGGTGGGTCTTCTATCGAGTCAAGCGTGCCGTCTGCAGACAAGTACCCCATCAATCCTGATGCCGATTCTATTCAGGCGAAGTGGACAAGTGAAGAAACTCGTGACGGTTGGACTCGCTACACCAACCCTGATGGTGGCGCCGTACTTGGCGTGATGGATACGTCAAAGATCATTCAGGTCGACGGCCTGGCGTTCAAGGACCTCAACGGCAACGGCAAGCTCGACTTCTACGAGGATTGGCGTCAGAGCATTGATGACCGTGCCAAGAGCTTGGCCGATCAGCTCGAAATCGATGACATTCTCGGTCTTACGTTTGCCGACGGAACTACCGGTGGCAGTACGACATCCACCGACACGAACGGCTACGGCCTCATTGACCAGGGATCGAGGTCTGGCGTGTCTCGTCTTATGTCTGACGCAGACTCCTATGCCTCGGATGTTGAGTGGATTAACGGTGCGCAGGAGGAATGCGAGAAGGTTGGTGGCTGGGGCATCCCATACCTGAACTTCTCTGATCCCTATGTTCTTTTCAACGTTCCTAGTTCTGTTGGCCTTGGCTGCACAATGAATAAGGATGTCTGGCGTAAGGCTGGTATGTGGCAGGCAAGGGCATGGAGGTCCACAGGCGTACGTATCGAGCTTGGTCCCCAGATTGACCTTTACTCTGAGACAAAGGGCACTCGTCTTTCCGGCTCATGCGGTGGCGACCCCGCTCTCAACCGTGACTTCATTCAGGCGTTTGGCGCTGGCATGCAGTCGACCTGGGGTGACGATGACGCTACGGATGATCAAGGTTGGGGTGGCCAGTCCTGTGCGATTATGCTGAAGCACTTCGTGGGAGAAGGTTCCAATGAGGGTGGCCGTGATGACCATTCGGACATGGGCAAGTGGAACGTGTTCCCTGGTGGGAACTTTGAGGCTCATCTTATTCCCTTCCTTGATGGCGGCTTCAAGCTCGACTCCCAGACCGACCATGCTCTGGCGGTTATGCCGTGCTATGGCATCGCGTACGACCCGAACAACCCTGATGAACTTGGCGAGACCGTTGGCTCTGCGTACAGCACTGCGAACATGAACATCCTTCGCTCAGTTGGCTGGGATGGCTGGATTTGCACTGACTGGATGATTCTTTCCGCCATCATGCATGGCTGCAGAGACCTAACGGTCCCCGAGCGCTATGCAAAGCTCATGCAGAACAACGTCGACACCATTGGTGGCGAGTGGGACCTCGACAACGCTAAGGCTGGGTATCAGCTGATGGTCGATGACCTCGGTGAGAACCAGGCACTCTCGATTATGCGTGAGCACGCGCGTCGGTTCATCAAGGTCGAGATGACAGTCGACCTGTTTGAGCAGCCGTACTCCGATCGCATTGCTGCCAAGGAAATCATGACCTCCGATGCTGCAAATGCCTTTGGTCTCGATGCTGCATGTAAGTCGATAGTCATGCTCAAGAACAAGAGCAACGTCATCTCCAAGAGCGGACTGTCCGGCAAGGTCTATATTCCTCAGAAGTTTACTGCTGCGGCTACCAACGCATTTGGCGGGTCTACCCCCGCAAGCATCTCTCAGTGCTTTGGCGCTAACCTTACTGATATGGGCTTTGATGTCGTTACCGATAAGATTGCTGATCCTTCTGGTCCTGCCGGAGACGATGGAAAAGCAACTTATCAGGAGAGCGATCTTACGCAGCTCACCTCTGAGGAGCTGGCGGAGGTCAAGTACGCCATTGTCAAGATTGACAACCCCAAGGACGCCTACCAGGGCGTAGATGGTGGCAACAAGTTCATTAACGTCGTGATGGGCATTCCTGCCGAGAAGCCCGATCCTACATGGAAGCCCCTCTCCCTGCAGTATCGTCCCTACACCGCCGATGGGGCCAATGTCCGCAAGGAGTCGCTCAACCCCGTTGACGAGTACGGCACCCTTGAGAATCGCAGCTACTACGGCGAGTCTACCTACGCGACCAATGAGTCTGACCTTGACTTCGTCATTGATGTCAAGAATCGCATTCCCGCTGATGCCAAGCTCATTCTTGTGATCGATGCTGACAGGCCTATGTGCTTTGGCGAAATCGAGCAGTATGCCGATGCCATTCTGTTTGGCTTTGGCAGCATCACCGAGGAGGCTTTCGCCAAGATCATTGCTGGCGAGGTTGAGCCCAGTGGCCTTCTCAACCACCAGATGCCCAAGGATATGGATGCCGTCGAGGCAGACCAAGAGGACGTGCCGCGTGATCTCGATTGCTACGCGGACTCCGAGGGCAACACCTACGACTTCTGCTATGGCCTCAATTGGTCCGGCGTGATCGACGATGACCGCACGAAGACCTATAAGGCCACGCCTCTTACGAAGACCGAGGCATCCTGGAGTCGCGACTAGCCCCACCCCTTCCGCCCGGCCATCATCTCCCGTCGGCCGGGCGGGCCCCTTGCTGCGTGCGGGGGCTGATGCGGGACGCGCCATCCCTCCTCCCTCATCCCACGCGTCCCAGCAAGCGGGGCACCGCAGGTCCCTAGCGACCTCTCGCGAGAGTCTGCCCCACCGAAATCCGCCGCCCTCGTCGTCCAACCCTCGGCTATGATGTCTCGCGGATAACATTCAGCATCGCATCAGTTGGGACACGTATGCCAAGTACCATCACCCCTGCCGCGGATCGGCGCCGCGGGCTCTTCTCAAGCTTTCTTGCCTACTATGCGGGCCAAGTCCATCTCTTTGTGGCCGACACCGTCTGCGCCATCATCGTTGCGGGCATCGACCTTGCGTTTCCGCAGGTGCTGCGCATGCTTACGGGCGGTCTCTTTTGCGAGGGCACGGACGCCATCATGGGAGCCCTCGCGTATCTCCTCATCGGTTTTGTGGCGGCTTATGCCGTGCGCTTTGGGTGCCGATACTTTGTCGCGTATTGGGGCCACGTCATGGGCGCTCGCATGGAGAGCCTCATGCGAGAGGACCTTTTTGACGCATACGAGCGCATGAGCCTCTCGTTCTTTGACCGCAACAAGTCAGGCGACCTCATGAGCCGCCTGGTGAGCGACCTTTTCGACATCTCAGAGGCTGCCCACCACGGTCCGGAGTTTCTCCTCATCGGCGCCATCGAGGTCGTGGGCTCGTTCGTGATCCTCTCGTTTATCAACGTGCCGCTCACGCTGTGCCTCGCCGCCGTTCTCGCCGCCCTCGTGATCTACAACCTGCGGGCAAACCTCCAGATGAAGGCGGTCTTTCGCGAGAACCGCGTGCGCATTGCAGACGTGAACTCGCGTCTGGAGGACAGCCTCGCGGGGGCGCGCGTGGTCAAGAGCTTCGCCGCCGAGGACGTCGAGCGCGAGAAGTTCCGCATCAGCAACGAGGCCTACCTCGACTCGAAGGTGCGCATGTATCGCGCGATGGGCCGCTACCAGGCAGGCATTGCGGCACTCATGGGCATCCTCTACACCCTCATCGTGGTCATGGGCGGCTGGCTCATCGCGCAGGGCCAGATGGACGTCGCAGACCTTGCGACCTACGCCCTCTATATCTCGCTCTTTACCACGCCCATCGAGAACATCCTCAACTTCACCGAGACGTTCCAGAAGGCAATCGCAGGCTTTCGCCGCTTCAAGGAGATGGTCGATTCTCAGCCAGATATCGAGGATGTCCCCGGAGCGCCGGCGCTCAAGGTCACCCAGGGTGCCATTTCCTATAACGACGTCCGCTTCTCTTACGAGAACGGCGGGGATGCGGACGGGGGTCCCGAGGTCATCCGTGGCCTTAGCCTGGACATTCACCCAGGCGAGACCATTGCCCTCGTGGGCGCCTCCGGTGGCGGCAAGTCCACGACGTGCGCGCTGCTGCCGCGCTTCTACGACGTGGATTCCGGCTCGATAGCCATCGATGGCCAGGATGTGCGCTCGGTCACGCAGCGAAGCCTGCGCGAGGCCATTGGCATCGTGCAGCAAGACGTCTACCTCTTCGACGGAACCATTGCCGAGAACATTGCCTACGGCAGTCCGCGTGCGACCATGGCCCAGATTCGCGATGCCGCCGAGAAGGCCAACATCGCCGAGTTCGTCGAGACGCTGCCCGGTGGCTACGAGACCCAGGTGGGGGAGCGGGGCACGCGGCTCTCTGGCGGTCAGAAGCAGCGCATCGCCATCGCCCGGGTCTTTCTCAAGGACCCAAGGATCCTCATTCTGGACGAGGCCACCTCGGCTCTGGACAACGAGTCCGAGCATGCGGTGCAGGCGTCGCTTGCCGCGCTTGCGCAGGGGCGAACGACCATCGTGATTGCGCACCGGCTTTCGACCATCAAGGACGCCGACGAGATCGCGACGATAGATGCCGGGCGTGTGGTTGAGCGCGGGACGCACGATGAGCTTCTTGCACGAGGTGGCACCTACGCGCGGTACTACCGCATGCAGTTCGAGGGCGTGCGAGAGTAACGAGAGGCGTTGTCCTTGGTGCCGCGGCGTCACCCAAGCGCCGAAGCGGTGCCACCTTTGGTGCCTTTAGTGCCCAGCAGCTGTCTGGCGGGCAACCAACTCAGGGCAAACGGGTAGAATGTCGGCGTACGTGTGGTGCGCTGCGCCTCCGAAGCTCCGGAGAGCGTCGCGGGAGAAAGGGATGAAGATGGGCCCTCTGGACATTGCCCTTATTGTTCTGGTCGCCGTCGCAATCTGGGCTGTGGCTGAGCTCGCGCTTACCATCCGCAGGGCGCGCGCCTCGGTAGATGAGGTCACGACCTCGGCAAACGAAGCCATTGCGCAGGTGCAGCCAATCCTTGTCAAGGTGGACGGCATGGTTGACGAGCTCGACCCCGCCATGAAGCAGGTAAACCTGCTTCTCGTCAAGGCCGAGGGGACCATCGACAGCGCTACGCAGAGCCTCGACAGCCTCAACGGTATCCTGGGGGACGTCTCTACCGTAACGGGGACGGCGTCTGCCGTGACGGATACGGTGGGCAAGGGTGTCGCGGGCGCCGCCGGTGCCGTTGCAGGTGCCGTGACAAAGCTCGTGAACAGGGGAGAGGCACCGCAGGCCCGCCTTGAGGATGCCGCAGGCAAGAGGGGCGCCGAGGAGGACTCCGTACCTGCCCGGCGGCGCTCCGCCACCGCGTACGTGACCTACGCACCGGTCGAGGCTGATGAGACAAAGGGACAGCCCCCTTGTCCCACCGCAGACCCTGCGCCTGTCGCAGAGAAGCAACAGCATAAGCCCAAGCACGCCGCGTCCGCTTCCGCCCTGGATGCCGTGGCAGATGGCGAGGAGAACAATGCCTAGTACCAGTATCGTCAAGCTCAGCGTCCCTGCGGAGGCGCGTTTTGCAAGGGCGGTTCGCATGACTGCCTCCAACCTCGCCGTCTGCTGCGACATGAGCGTCGACGATGTCGAGGACGTGCGCATGGCCGCGGAGGAGGGCTTCGTCTATGCATGTGCGACCAAGCCCGCTACCTGCGACATCGTCTTTGGCCTTGCGTCCGACGGCATGACTGCCGACTTCTCGCTCGGCGACGAAGACCCCGATGAGGCAACAGATTCTTCCGGCGAACCCCAGCCCATCGATTTGGTCGAGGTTCTCCTTGGTGCCGTGTGCGATGACTTCAGCATCTCTGAGGATGGCCGCACGCTGCACCTCTCCAAGAGAATGGGCGTGCAGCATGCCTAGCGCCAGCACCGCGGACACCCAGGAGACCAGGGGGGAGCGCACCGAGCGCGGGATATCGGAAGCCCGCGCCGAGAGGGCCCGCCATCGCTCGCTTCACCGCACGCCAAAGGGCAAGGCCGCTTGGGACAAGGACCGCACGCGCGAGCTCTTCCGCCAGTACAAGGCCACGGGTGACCCAGAGGTTCGCGACCAGCTCATCGTGAGCCACCTGAACCTCGTCCGGTTCCTTGCGTCCAAGTTCAAAAACAGGGGAGAACCCCTCGATGACCTTATTCAGGTGGGCACCATCGGCCTCATCAAGGCCATCGATCGCTTTGACCCCTCGCGCGGCCTCGAGTTCACGACCTACGCCACGCCCACCATCTTGGGCGAGATAAAGCGCCACTTCCGCGACAAGGGCTGGTCGGTTCGCGTGCCACGCCGCCTGCAGGAGCTCTCGGCCAAGGTCAACCAGGCAAACGACGAGCTTACCAACGAGCTCTCGCGCAGCCCCTCCATAGAGGAGATTGCCAAGCGCGTGGGCGCGAGCGTCGATGACGTCTTGGAGGCCATGGAGTCCTCCAGCGCGTACAGCTCTGTCCCGCTCGAGGGCGGCGGCTCTTCAGACGATGACGACACGCCCTCGGTCATCGACCACTATGCCACGGAGGACGAGAACCTTGCCGCCTCCGATGACCGCATCGTCCTCGAGGATGCCATCCGTGACTTCTCGCCGCGCGAGAAGGACGTCATCCGCATGCGCTTCTTCGAGGGCATGACGCAGGTCGAGATTGCCGAGCGCCTGGGTATCTCGCAGGTCCAGGTCTCGCGCCTCCTGCGCCGTACGCTCCGGCGCGTTCAGGACAAGATCGACCCAGAGGGTCTTATGGGTAAGTAGCAACGCCGATGCGGCGTCGGAAGACTCGGCCCGGCGCCGCGTGTCGTGTAGTGCCGGTCACCCGCACATAATCCCTTCGCCAAGGAGCCCTTCTCGTCTTGCTAGAATGAGTTATTTGCCGAGGAGGGGAGATGCCGATGGGGGACAGTTCCGCTGACGAGAGATATGCCACCTGGCGCAGGAGGATGGTGGTTGCCTGGGCCATCGTGGGTGCCATTGCGGTTTTCGTCCTTGCCGTGCGCGGACTCTCTATGATTGGCGACGCCGTCAAGCTGTTGGCCACAGGCCTCGTCATCGGCTTTATCTGCAGCCCCATCACCAACGCGCTCGAAGACCGGCACGCCCCCAGGGCGCTTGCCGCGCTTATCTCGCTTCTGGTGGTACTGGCGGCGCTTGCGGTGGTCATCGTGGTTCTCGGCGGCACCTTTGCCCAGCAGTCCATCGAGGTGCTGCGGCAGGTACCAAGTTACGTTCGCAGCGTGCAAGACGCTCTCTCGAGCTTCTGGGGGAGTTACGGCACCTCGGATAACGAGCAGCTCCAGAACACGGTGAACTCCATCGTCCAGACCGTCTCATCCGCCGGCAGCGCCATGGCCTCGGACACCGTGCGCCAGCTTTCCGACGGTGCCGTCTCGGGGTTCTTTGACACCATGGACAACCTCGTGAACTTCTGCCTGGCGCTGATACTGGCGTACTGGTTTGCCAAGGACTATCCCGTGATCGTGCGTGAGCTGTCCCAGATAGCAGGCCCTTCTCGCAAGGGCGATATGACGTTGCTCCTCGCCGTCATGAGCCGTTCCATGGGCGGCTACATGCGCGGGCAGCTCATCTGCTCAATCATCAACGCCGTTGCCGTGTGGGTGGGGCTGGGCCTCCTCGGCCACCCGTATGCCGGGCTCGTTGCAATCATCACGTTCTTCCTGCACTTTGTTCCCGTCATTGGCCCCTTTGTCGCGGCGGTCCTGGCAACGCTGCTCGCCCTCTTTGAAAGTCCCTGGCTTGCGCTGTGGTCGCTTTTGGTGATGGTGATTGCGGCGAACGTGACGGACAACCTCATCTCGCCGCTCATCATGCGCTCGGCGGTCAAGATCCATCCCGTCCTCTCCATTGTGGGCATTGTCATAGGCAACTGCCTGGGTGGCATCGTGGGCATGGTCCTTGCCATACCGCTTACGGCAGCCATTCGCGGGGTGTTTGTCTACTATTTCGAGACTCGTACCAAGCGCCAGCTGGTCTCCGAGGATGGAGCGCTCTTCCAGAGCACGCCGCATCACGACAGCGCAGGCAACGTCGAGGCCGTCTACGATGCACTGGATGACGAGAAGTTCTTCGAGAGCACGCGGCTTGTGACCTCTTCTGCGTGGTCCAAGGCACGAGAAGCTGCAAATGGCGCAAGCAGTGACCATGAAAACGCTGTGTATACGGCTGATATGAGTAAAAATAGGAACGTTGCAACCAACAGACAGGACGATGGCGCTGGCCCTGCGGCCGAGTCTCCGGCGTCGTCCGCAGACGAGGAGAGACATGAGCGCGTCTGATTACAAGACTATGACCACGGCTGAGATTCGCGAGGACTTCCTCGGCTTCTTTGAGGGCAAGGGCTGCAAGCTCTACCCGTCCTCCTCCCTCGTGCCGGATGACCCGTCGCTGCTTCTTGCCAACGCCGGCATGAACCAGTTCAAGGAGTACTACCAGGGCACCAAGACCATGAAGGAGATCGGTGCCTGCTCCTGCCAGAAGTGCCTGCGCACTAACGACATCGACAACATTGGTGACGCGCGTCACCTCTCGTTCTTCGAGATGCTGGGCAACTTCTCGTTTGGCGGCTACACCAAGGCCGATGCCATCGAGTGGGCCTATGAGTTCATCACATCGCCCGAGCACCTTGGCCTTCCCAAAGACCGCCTCTACATGACCGTCTTCAAGGACGACGAGGAGGCCGTCGAACTCTGGCACAAGCAGGGCGTTCCCTACGACCACATCTCCCGCCTGGGCGAGGAGGACAACTTTTGGGCCGCTGGCCCCACCGGTCCCTGTGGCCCCTGCTCCGAGATCTACTTTGACCAGGGCCCCGAGTTCGAAGGCGCGAGGCCCGGTGACGACGGTGACCGTTACCTCGAGTTCTGGAACCTGGTCTTCACGCAGTATGACCGCCAGGAGGACGGTTCCATGCCGGAGCTGCCGCACCGCAACATCGATACGGGCATGGGCCTCGAGCGCATTGCCGCAATCATGCAGCATGAGGGCTCCAACTACGAGGGTGACATCCTCCGCACCCTCATCGGCGTGGGCGAGGGCCTTGCGGACGTGCGCTACCATGACTCCGCCACCACCGATAGGAGCCTGCGCATCGTGGCCGACCACTCCCGCGCCATCACGTTCATGATCGGCGACGGTATCCTGCCCTCCAACGAGGGCCGCGGCTATGTGCTGCGCCGCCTGCTCCGTCGCGCCGTCTACCACGGTCGTCTCATGGGCATCAGGAGCCAGTTCCTCACCACCTACGCCCACGAGGTCACACGTCTTCTCGGCGGCACCTACCCCGAGCTCGTTGGGCAGCAGGCTCTGATCGACGCCATCATCAATGCCGAGGAGGAGCGCTTTGGCGCTACCCTCGACAACGGCGAGGAGCAGCTCAAGGGCGAGCTTGCGCGCCTCGGCGAGGGCGAGTCCCTCTCGGGTGACGTTGCCTTCACCCTGCATGACACCTATGGCTTTCCCATCGACCTCACCCGCGAGATTGCAGGTGCGGCGGGCCACTCCGTTGACATGGACGCCTTCGATGCCGCCATGGAGGCCCAGCGCGAGCGCGCCCGCGCCACGGCAAACCGCGACGCCTGGGGCAAGGCCAACAACGTCTGGGTTGCCCTGTCTGACGGCCTTCCTGCGACCGTGTTCGATGGCTATGACACTGACGAGCTCCTTGGCTGTGAGGTCGTTGCCATCGTGCGCGACGGCGAGTCCGTCTCCGAAGCCACGACCGGCGACCAGGTCGAGATTGTGCTCGACCGCACGCCGTTCTATGGCGAGATGGGTGGCCAGGTGGGCGACAGCGGCATCGTCGGTCCCGCGCGCGTCACCAATGCGCTGCACCACGAGGGTGGCCTGGTGGGCCATGTGGCCGAGGTCAAAGACGGCGCCATCTCCGTGGGCGACTCGGTGACTGCCGTGGTCGACCACGGTCGCCGCGAGCTCATCCGTCGCAACCACACGGCAACGCACCTGCTTGACGCCGCACTCAAGAAGGTCCTGGGCAATCACGTAAGCCAGGCCGGCTCGCTGGTGGCGCCCGATCGCCTCCGCTTTGACTTCACGCACTTCGAGGCCATGACCAAAGACGAGCTCGAGCGCGTCGAGGGCATGGTCAACGCCGAGATCTTCGCCGCCGAGCCCATGGTGACCGAGGTCATGGGCATCGACGAGGCGAAGGCCTCGGGTGCCGTGGCGCTCTTTGGCGAGAAGTACGGCGAGCGCGTGCGCGTGGTCTCCACCGGCAGCTCCGACAAGCCCTTCTCGCGCGAGCTCTGCGGCGGCACCCATGCGCGCAATACCGCCGACCTCGGCATCTTCAAGATTGTCTCCGAGAGTTCCGTGGGCTCTAACGCCCGCCGCATCGAGGCTGTGACCTCGATGGGCGCCATCGAGTACGTGGACGAGCGCCTCGCGCTCATGGACGAGGCGGCGGCCACGCTGAGGTGCCGTCCCACCGACCTCCCCGAGCGCGTCTCCCAGATGCGCGCCGAGCTGCGCGAGGCCAAGCACAACATTGGCGTCGCCAAGGGCTCTGCCTCAGGCGACGTCGTGTCTGCGGCGCTGCGCCATGCCTGCGACCTGGGTGCCTATCGCTGCGTCTTCACCAGGCTCAACGGCATCTCCGGCAAGGACCTGCGCTCCGTCTGGGACTCTATCCGCAACGGCGCCAAGGGCGAGCCCATCGCCTGCGTCATTGCGTCTACCACGCCTGACGGCAAGGTTGCCCTGCTCGCCGCCGGCACTGAGCCCGCCGTGGCCGCGGGCTTCTCGGCAGGCGACGTCATCAGGCAGATTGCCGGCCATGTGGGTGGACGTGGTGGCGGTAGGCCCAACATGGCGCAGGCCGGCGGCTCGGATGCCTCTGGTATCGCTGCTGCCCTTGATGCGGCTAAGGCTGTGTTGGGGGCATAGGTGCGAGCGCTGGCGCTTGACATTGGCGAGGCTCGCGTTGGCGTGGCGGTGAGCGACCCCGAGGGCCGTGTTGCCATGCCGGTGTGCGTGCTTCCGGCAGCCGAGGTCTTCTCGGTTGCCCGGAGCTTCCGCAGGGTGCTTGAGGACTGGGAGCCCGACGTGCTCGTATGCGGGCGCCCGCTTACGATGGCGGGAGAGGAGGGCCCCCAGGCGGAGCGCGTGCGCTCCGTGGCCGAGCGCGTGGCTGCCCAGACGGGCCTGCCCCTCGAGTTTGAGGACGAGAGGCTCTCCTCCACAGAGGCCAAGCGCATCCTACGTGAGCAGGGGCTTTCCGAGAAGTCCATGCGCGGCAAGGTGGATATGGTTGCCGCATCGCTCTTCCTGCAGGCCTGGCTTGACGCATGGCAGGCGGGACCCACGGTCTGAGAGACAAACGAGAGGCAGGCGACATGCCCACGAACAACCAGAACAACGAGAGGCCCCGGCATCGCGCAGCTCACTTCCGCATGCCAGGCTCGGGTCAGATGACGCCTGGTGCTGCCTCCCGCAGCCAGGTGGCGGCAGGCCCTTCGGCGAGCCGGCAGGCCGCCCGCTCGGCCGAGGCGCCGCACGTGAACAGCCCAGCCCCGGGGTCCACGGGCGCTATCGGCGGCACGACGAGCCGCGTCTCTGCGCGCACCGCTGCAGCTACGAGGCGTGCCCGCACCCGCGGTGGCAAGCGCAGGGGGAACGGCCGGCCCAACGGGCCCAAGACCACAGCCGTTATCGTGTCCATCCTTGCCGGCGTGGCAGCCTTCGTCGCTCTCTTCTTCGTTCTGGTGCTGCCCAGGCTCACCGAGAGTTCCACGTCAGGCGGCACGCAGGCGGAGGCAGGCCAGGAGGTCGAGGTCACTATCCCGGATGGCTCGAGCACCTCCTCGATTGCCACGATCCTCCAGAGTGCCGGGGTTATCTCCGACAGTTCGGCCTTCATCCAGGAGGTCCAGCGCCAGAACGTCGAGCAGAAGCTCAAGAGCGGCTCGTACTCGCTTCTTACGGGCTCGTCTGTCACGAACGTGATCAACCAGCTCGTTGCCGGCCCCAACTCGACCGCTTCGGCCCTGCAGGTGCCCGAGGGCTACACGGTGACACAGATTGCCTCGCTTGTGGAGGAGAAATTCGGCATCGCCTCAGACGACTTCATCGCCCAGGCGAAGGCCTCAAACTACGTGGCCGACTACCCCTTCCTCTCTGAGGCGGCAAACGACTCGCTGGAGGGCTTCCTCTTCCCCAAGACCTACGACTTTGCAGGCCAGACCGTTACCGCGGACACCATCATCCGTGCGATGCTCAGCCAGTACCAGGCCGAGGTGGCAAGTCTCGACCTTGATACAGCCCGCCAGTCACTCGAGTCGCGTTACGGCAGGCCGTTCACCAACTACGACGTGCTCACCGTTGCCTCCATTATCGAGAAGGAGGCCTTGACCGACGATGACCGCGTGCTCATCTCGTCGGTCTTCTACAACCGCATGGCTGCCAACATGCCGCTTCAGAGCGATGCGACGCTTGCTTATACGCTGGGCCGCGAGGTCACCGCGGATGACCTCGCGCAGGACGACCCCTACAACACCTACACCAACATGGGTCTTACGCCCACGCCCATCTGCAACCCCGGCCTGGACTCGCTCACGGCGGCGGCAAACCCCCAGGACACCAACTATTACTACTTCTTCATCACGAGCTCGGTGCATGCCTTCTCCGAGACCTACGAGCAGCACCAGCAGGTCATCGCCCAGAATTCGGGAGCCTAGGAGCCATGGCCAACGAGATGCTCTCGCCTTTCCGTGCCACGCGCTACGTCGTCTCCGTTGACCGCATCGACATCGATGCCCTGGTGGCGGCCGGCGTGCGCCTGGTGCTTCTCGACCGCGACAACACCTGCATTCCCAGGGACACGCACGTGGTACCACCTGCCATTGGGGCGTGGCTCGACCGGCTTCGGAACTCCGGCATTGCGATGTGCCTGCTCTCGAACAACTTCCACTCGGCCGAGGTTGCCGCCTCCGCGAGTCAGCTGGGCTGTCCCGTCGTCGATCACGCCATGAAGCCTGTGCCCTTCTCGGCATGGGTTGCCATGGCGCGCATGGGTGTGGGGCCCGAGCAGACGGTCGTTGTGGGCGACCAGGTCTTCACCGACGTCCTTGCCGGCAACCTCGCAGGCGCACGCACCATTCTCGTGCGGCCTCAGTCGCGTCGCGACCTCTGGTACACGCAGGTCTTTCGCCTGGGGGAGGCACTCGTGCTGCGTGGTGTCGAGTTCGAGGGCGAGAGTGCTGGTGCGCCCGGTCGCAGTGCCGGGTGATAGAATCTAGCGGTCAAGTACGAGCGGGAGCAAGGAAGGACGAGTTGGGCGAGGGTTACGTCATCCACGAGGGCTGCGACCACATCTTTTTCGTGGGGTTTCTTGGTGCCGGCAAGTCTACCCTCGCACGCAATTTGGGTACGCTTTTCTGCCGACCCTACGTCGACACCGATCAGCTGGTTGAGCGCGCCTTGGGCATGAGCGTGTGTGACGTCTTTGCCTCGCGCGGCGAGAAGGGCTTCCGTGACGAGGAGACCAAGGTCCTCGAGGGCCTGGCGTCGCGCAAGTCGCTTTTGGTGAGCTGTGGCGGGGGAGTGGTCGAGAGGCCCAGGAACTGCGAGCTCATGCACCGCATGGGTGT
Source organism: Tractidigestivibacter sp. (assembly GCF_057241865.1). NCBI lineage: Bacteria > Bacillati > Actinomycetota > Coriobacteriia > Coriobacteriales > Atopobiaceae > Tractidigestivibacter > Tractidigestivibacter sp. The sequence continues at coordinate 50,198 of NZ_DBHHPX010000006.1, read as the reverse complement.
GGTAGTCTACCTTGACGGAGACCTTTCCGACTCCCTGCGCCAGATGCGTTGTCCCGAAAGACGCCCGGATTTGGGTGACGCCTCACACGCGCGGGCGCTCTTTAGGCATCGCCGCCCGCTCTACCAGCAGACCGCCGACATCACCATTGACATTAGAAGCAGAACCTTCGAGCAGGTGGCCAGCGAATCCGGTCAGCTGCTCTGGGAGAGGGGGCTTTTGTGAGCGAGAATAGCCAGGATGGCCTGACGCTGGATGGCGAGGAGGACGTGGCAGACGCAGCTGACGCGTCTATGGCCGACGCGAAGTCCGCGGCCGATCCTGAGCCTGTGGCCGACGAGCCCGTGCGCATCCGCGTGAAGCGCCAATGGGTCAACCTCCGTGGCAGCTCTCTCGACGCTCGTGTGGGCGATGACCTCGTGGGAACCATGGGCAACGACCTGCGCGCCTATGTGGGAAAGCCGCGTGTGGCAGTGCTGGCAACTACGTCGGGGGCTCCCGCTGACGTCATCGAGGCCATCCGCCGCGACCTCGCAGACGTGGGCTTTCGTGTGGAGAAGCTCGATCTTCCGTCAGGCCCTGGCGCCTCTTCGACCGAGGCCCTCGAGGCCGTGTACGAAGGGCTTGCGGAGAGTGGCGCGACTGGTGATGATGTCGCCGTTGCCGTAGGCGACGTGCGCGCCCTCTCTACGGCATCGTTTGCGTGTCGGTCGTGGTGTGGTGGCATGACGCTTGCCCAGGTCCCACTCGATCCCGCATGCGCTCTTCTTGCGGGCGTGACTCCGCTGGCGCTCGACCTGCCGGGCGCAGAGCGCATGGTCTCGCAGGACGGCAGTGCCCGCTACGTCTACTGTGACCTCGACGTTGTCGAAGCTGCGCGCACCGACGAAGCCGCCCTTCTCGCCCGTGCGCTCTTTGTCACCAGTGCCATGGCAGACTCCGACAAGGCCTTTGGTAGGCTCTTTGACCGCGCCAACGACATTGCCGCGCTGGACCGCGCCATCATTTGCGAGCAGCTGGTCGATTGCATGAAGAGTCGTGGCAAGGTCATCTCGTCCACATCGGTGGCCGTGCGCCAGTCCATCGACTACGGCATGACCTTCGTGCATGCTCTGCGCCCGCTTGTGGGGGAGGGCGTGCCCACCTCGACCCTGCTGGCCGAGGCCGTGCGCTTCTTGGCACGCCTCTCGGTCGCGCAGGGTGGGCTTTCGGTCGATGACATGTTCGCACAGGACGAACTGCTCGATCGCCTGGGCCTGGGCTACGTCGAATGCGAGATGGACGCCACGGCTATGGCAGCTGCGCTCAAGGCCGAGCGTTTCCGTCGTTCAAACAAGTTCATGCTGGAGCTTCCGCGCTCCCTCGGCCGCGTCCGCCTCGCGGCCGTCGAGGACGACCAGCTCGCCGAACACACAGCCGCATGGTGCGCCGCGCGCTGACCCCCACCCTGCGCATGGTGCGCCTTGCTCGTCCTACCAGCGTTTTTGTCTGTCCACATAGCAAGAGAGAAGAGAGAATCATGGCAGATGCACAGGCCTGTGCCGCACGCGTCGAGAGGTTTCGCAACCTCATGGCCGAGAGGGGCTATGACGCAGCGATCCTGCGCAACAACCCTAACCTGCGCTGGCTCACCGGTGCCGAGCGCACCTTTGACGACGAGGTCGCTCATACGGCCTTCGTGACCGCCGATGGGCTGTGGCTTCACACGGACTCCCGCTACTTTGGCACCTTCCAGAGTCGCCTTGGTGCGGATGCCCCTTGGAAGCTCGACATGGACATCGTGTCACCCGCGTGCTGGGCTGCTCAGCGCATCCGTGAGAACCGCTCACGCGTTGTTGCTGTCGAGGACACGTGCGACCTCGCATTCTTCGATGCGCTCGGCGAGGAGTGCGCCAGGGCGTCCGTTGCAGTGCTCAACCCGCGTCTTCACGGTGACATCGCTGGCCTGCGCATCGTGAAGGATGCCGAGGAGGTCGAGCTCATGCGCCATGCGCAGTCGATTACCGACGCGGGGTTCGAGCACATCTGCGGCTACATCAAGCCCGGCCTTACCGAGCAGCAGGTGCGAGCCGAGCTCGAGGGCTGGATGCTCTCAAACGGCGCCGACTCACTCTCCTTTGATTCGATCATCGCCTCCGGTCCCAACGGCGCGAACCCACACGCGCAGCCTGGTGAGCGCATGATTCAGCACGGCGACATGATTGTGATGGACTTTGGTGCCGGCTACCATGACTACCGCTCTGACATGACACGCACGGTCTGCGTGGGCGAGCCTACCGACCTGCAGCGTCGCGTCTACGAGGCGACTCGTTCGGCTAACGAGGCCTGTGAGGTGGCTATCCACGCGGGAGTTATCGGCCGCGACATCAACGACCTTGCGCACAAGGTCATCAACGAGGCGGGCTTCTCCGAACACTGCTTCGTGCACGGCCTCGGGCATGGCGTGGGGCTTGAGATCCACGAGCAGCCCATGTTTAACGTGAGAAACGACCACGCCATTCCCGCCGGCTCGGTGATCACCGTGGAGCCGGGTACGTACCTGCCCGGGCAGTTTGGCGTACGCGTGGAGGACTTCGGCATCGTGACCGAGAACGGCTACGAGGTCTTCACCCAGTCGACGCACGAGCTTGTTTGCATCCCCTGCTAGCGGGGACAACGCGCGCTTTTGCATTGCTCGGGTCTTCTCGCCCCCGGCTTGCGCACCTCGTGCTGACGCCGGAGGCGTTTTTCCGCAGCGTTGGAGGTGCGATAAGTCCCGCTTGGCGTCATTTTGCACTGTAGCGTCATTGCACAGGCTCTGGCTCCACTACGTTGCCTCTCGCCGTTCGCGGCACATGAATCGGCACATGGGGTTACGATGAACGTATGCCTTTACCTCTGCATTGTCCGAGCCTCTCGCTAGGAGGCGCGGTCTTATCGACCGTTCGCCAACTTGTATGAACAAATATTCTTAGATGGATTTACCATTTCATCTGGCATTTAGTACTCCGTAAGCCGAGACAGTTAATCAAGCACCATTCCCTGACGACGATTTTCTGAGCATCGGAAGGCTCGTTGTGTCCTATAATGTGAAGTCGATGTGAATGAGGCATGAAGGATGGGAGAAAAAGGCATGAACGCCTCTCCACAATTGACGCGTTATCTGTTGACGGTACGAGATATGCGTAAGGAGGAAGAATGGTCAGTATCGTTCTAGCCAGCCACGGCAAGTTCGCTGAGGGAATCATGGAGTCCGGCCAGATGATCTTTGGGCCGCAGAAGGACGTCGCAGCTGTGACCCTCACACCAGACATGGGCCCCGACGACCTCAAGGCGAAGCTGAAGGATGCCGTCGCATCGTTCGATGAGCAGGAGCACGTGCTCTTCTTTGTCGACCTTTGGGGCGCCACGCCGTTCAACCAGGTGAATGGCCTGCTTGCAAGCGAGGGCCACGAGGACTGGGTCATGGTGACGGGCCTTAACCTGCCAATGCTCATCCAGGCCTACGGGGATCGCCTGAGCGAGGACACGGCTGCCGCCATCGCCAAGGATATTTTCACCGAGGCAAAGAACGGCATCCGCATCAAGCCCGAGGAACTCGAGCCCAAGGAGGCTGCCCCCGCGGCCCCCGCGGCCGCCGCGGCACCTGCTGCCGCGCCTACGGGCGCTATTCCGGAAGGGACGGTCATCGGCGACGGGCAGATCAAGATCGTGTTCGCCCGCGTTGATACCCGCCTGCTCCACGGCCAGGTGGCAACCACCTGGACGAAGTCGGCAAACCCCGATCGCATCATCGTCTGCTCCGACGGCGTTGCCAAGGACCAGCTCCGCAAGACCATGATTATCCAGGCGGCGCCTCCTGGAGTCCACGTGCACGTAGTTCCCATCAAGAAGGTCTGCGAGCTCGCAAAGGACCCTCGCTTTGGCAACACCAGGGCCATGCTCCTGTTCGAGACCCCGCAGGACGCCCTTCGTGCCATCGAGGGCGGCGTGCCCATCAAGAAGCTCAACCTTGGCTCCATGGCCCACTCTGTGGGCAAGGTCGTTGTCACCAACGCCCTCGCAATGGATCAGGCCGACGTTGACACCCTCAACAAGATCAAGGCCCAGGGTGTCGAGTTCGACATTCGCAAGGTCCCGGCTGATAAGGCAGAGTCCTACGACGCCATCATCAAGAAGGCCGAGGACAGCCTTGCTGCCCAGGCAGACAACAAGTAGGGATAAGGAGGGGTTATGTCACCAATTTCAGTCCTGCTCGTCATCATCGTTGCCTTCTTGGCAGGCATGGAGGGCATCCTCGACGAGTGGCAGTTCCACCAGCCTCTGGTCGCGTGTACGCTCATTGGCCTCGTGACTGGTCACCCTTCGGAGGGAATCCTCCTGGGTGGCTCGCTTCAGATGATTGCCCTTGGCTGGGCTAACATCGGCGCTGCTGTCGCACCTGATGCGGCACTTGCTTCCGTTGCCTCAGCCATTCTCATGGTCATTGCCATCGATGGCGGCTCCGACCCCAACGAGGCCATGACAACCTCCATCGCCGTCGCGGTGCCCCTCTCCGTCGCCGGCCTCTTCCTCACCATGATCTGCCGCACCATCGCAACGGCCATGGTCCACGGCATGGACAGGTGCGCTGAGGACAACAACCTGGCTGGCATCGAGCGTTGGCAGGTTATCGCCATCTGCATGCAGGGCCTTCGCATTGCCATCCCGGCCGCGGCCCTTTGCTTCATCCCTGGCGACGCCGTGACGGCTGCCCTTAACGCTATGCCCGCATGGCTCAGCGGAGGCATGGCCGTTGGCGGCGGTATGGTCTGCTGCGTCGGCTACGCCATGGTCATCAACATGATGGCTACCAAGGAGGTCTGGCCGTTCTTCGCGCTGGGCTTCGTCCTCGCCGCCATCTCCCAGCTCACCCTTATCGCCCTCGGCGCCATTGGCCTCTCGCTTGCGCTCATCTACCTTGGTCTCAAGGAATACGCCAAGCAGAATGGCGGCTCTGGTGCCGTGGGCTCCGGCGATCCGCTGGGCGACATCATCGACAACTACTAGGCAGCAAGGGAGTGTGATTAGCAATGGCAGAAGAGATTCAGGAGAAGGGCATCCACCTTTCAAAGCAGGACCGTCTTGCGGTGTGCAACCGTCACCAGTACCTGCAGGGCTCGTGGAACTACGAGCGCATGCAGAACGGCGGCTGGTGCTACTCCTTGATCCCCGCGATCAAGAAGCTCTATCCCAACAGGGATGACCAGATTGCAGCACTCAAGCGCCACCTTGAGTTCTACAATACCCACCCGTACGTTTCCGCACCCGTCATGGGCGTCACGCTTGCCCTCGAGGAGGGCCGCGCCAACGGCGAGCCCATCGATGACGTCACCATCCAGGGTGTCAAGGTCGGCATGATGGGTCCTCTCGCCGGCGTAGGCGACCCTGTCTTCTGGTACACGGTACGCCCGCTGCTTGGTGCCCTCGGCGCCTCCCTGGCACTGGGTGGTTCGCCTCTCGGCCCCATCCTGTTCTTTGTGCTTTGGAACGTCATCCGTCTTGCCTTCCTGTGGTACACGCAGGAGGCAGGCTACAAGGCCGGCGCCGACATCTCGAAGGACCTCTCCGGTGGCAAGCTTGGCAAGATCACCGAGGGCGCTTCCATCCTTGGCATGTTCGTCATCGGCGCCCTTGTCGAGCGCTGGGTGACCATCAGCTTCAAGCCGGTCGTCTCCACGATCCAGCAGCAGAGTGGTGCCTATATCGACTGGTCGACAATCACCGGTGACGCTGCGGGCATCAAGAGCGCGCTCACGCAGTACGCCTCCCTCGGCGTCAACGGCCTTGACCAGATGAAGGTCACCACCCTCCAGCAGAACCTCGACTCCCTGATTCCCGGCCTGGCCGCCGTGGCTCTCACGCTGTTCGTCTGCAAGCTGCTGAAGAAGAACGTCTCGCCGATCGCCATCATCCTCGCCCTCTTTGGCGTGGGTATTGTCGGTCGCCTCATCGGGCTGCTCTAGGCCCTCTCTCCCGGATTTCCGGGCGTCGCGCTGACGAGAAGGCGCACACCGTGGGCCGCACCCTGCTACGCTGGTGGGGTGCGGCCCTTCATGAGGCAAGGGGACAGTCCCTTGCCTCATGAAGGGCCGGGCTGGCGACAAGGCAGGGTGCTGTCCCTGTCTTTGAGGAGGGTGCTTGTAGATGGCGCAGTCCCAGAACACGAAGGTCGACTACACGGACCGGGCGACAAGCCTCGATGGGCTCACCTCTGGTGGCAACGTCATGCTGGGCGATATGGCCTTCGAGTACTACAACGAGAAGAACGTCGAGGACTACATCCAGATTCCCTGGGACGAGGTCGACTACGTTTCCGCCTCGGTGGTGGGGAAGAAGATCCCTCGCTTTGCCATCTTCGTGAAGGACGGCCGGCACTTTACCTTCTCCACCAGCGATAACAAGGCGTGCCTGCGTGCCATCCGCGAGCACATACCCGCTGAGCGCCTCCTGCGCTCGCCTTCCTTCTTCGATGTTGTGGGCGCCGGTGCCAAGGGACTCTGGAACAACACCGTCGGCCGTTTGGGGCGCTAGCCCTACTCCGACGCCACGGCCGCCCTGCGCGGCACGTACCTGCGCGTCCCGCAGGACGTCTCGGTGACCGAGGTCAACGTCTCGGGCCTCACCTGCGGGGCCGTGGGCGTCACGATTGGGTCGTTCACGGTCTCATGGGGTTGCCGACTTCGCGGCCGGAGCGCTTGCATACGGTGCTGAGGGGGTGGGGAAGGCCGCGATTGACGGACGCTCCGTGGATCCTGCCGTCCTCACCTTGGGCGGGACGGTGCGGGAGGGCGCTTCGGGGGCGGCCGTGGCGCAGTTTGGGGAGAAGACTGGTGAAGACGTGCTGGCGAGGAGGGTGGCGTACGGGATGAGCCAGTTCCATGATGCCGTAGTGAAGGATGGAGCAAACGGGCCGGCATGGGACCCGGTGAGGCGCATGGACCTCTACAGAGAAGTGGTGGAGGGGACGAGGTACTACATGGATCATCCCTGCGAGGTGGCGCCCGTGGCGGCTGACCATGGCCGTCCTCGCCCTCTCCTCGGCATGGCTGCCTTGTGCTCCGCGAGGGACGCACGGGCCGGGCGCCCGGGAGGGCCCGAGTGGCGGGCCTCCCGAGCGCTGCCGGCGATGGCGTGCGCGACCGCACCGCGCGCTAGGGTCCTCCGCCGGCGGCACCCCCGCTGGCGGTCACGCTCATACCCGTGGATACCGCGTTTGTCCCTGGTTGCATGGGATAACGCCGATATGTGAACTACCTTGGAATGCAGGACGAGACCACAGGACAGGCTTGGGGGTGCCCATGAGTCCAGGACAGAGCCCAATCGTGCAGGTATGGAACCTGAGGAAGAGCTACGGCAGCTTCTCCCTGGACATCCCCGCGCTCGACATCGAGCGGGGGGAGATGGTTGGCCTGGTCGGCGAGAACGGCGCCGGTAAGAGCACGCTGATCAAGCTCCTTCTCGGCATCGTCCTGCCCGACGATGGCGAATCGCGCCTGCTGGGCTCGAGCGACCTCGCGCCGGAGCTCCTCGAGCGGGTCGGCGTCACGTTCGACCAGTTCTGGTTCTCGGACGTCCTGAACCTGGACGAGGTCGAGCGCATCATGCACGACCTGTATCCGCACGCCTGGGACAGCGAGCTGTGCCGCAGGCTCGCGGACTCATTCGGCCTCTCGAGGAAGAAGCGCATTGCCGAGTACTCCTCGGGCATGAGGGCAAAGCTCGGCATCCTGAGCGCCATCTGCCACACCCCCGACCTCCTTGTGCTCGACGAGCCGACCAACAGCCTCGACCCGGTGATGCGCAGGGACGTGAACCGGATAGTCCGGGAGTTTGCCGAGACGGGCGGAAAGACCGTGCTGTACTCGTCGCACATCGTCAACGAGCTCGAGGAGTTCGCCGACCGAATCCTGCTGATGAAGGATGGTCGCATCGCCTTGGACAGCGTGGTTGGTGCCCTCAAGACGGGTTACTGCATCGGCACGGCGCGCGACAACGGCGAGCCGCGCGCTCTCCCGCGCAACGCGCTCGCGTTGCTGCGCGAGGGAGACGGCCTCCAGTACCTCCTCCGGGGAGGCGCGGAGGAGCAGGAGGGGGCGCTGCAGATTGAGCAGGGCGTCAGCCTTGACAGGCTGATGTACTTCTACGAGAGGGGGGAGAGAGTCGATGAGGGGACTGTTGCTTAGGGACCTGCTGGTCCTGCTCAAGAGGGTCTCTGTCGGTCGCGTTGCCGCGCTGGCGGCGGCCGGCATCCTGTTCACCCTCATCATGAGGCTTGCGGGCACGAGCCTTGTGAGCATCGTCTTGCCGCTGTCGGCAACGGGGATGATGAGCGTCCTTGCGGCAGAGGACGACAAGACCAACTGGCAGAAGTTCGTACGGGCGAGCCCCGCCTCGGACTGGGACGGCGTCTGTGCCCGATACCTTGTGTGCGGGGCGGTCCTGCTGGCCGTCGGCATCTATGTCATCATGCTGAACCTTGCCTGCTACCTCCTCTTCCGCGAGCAGCAGCCCTACCTCTACCTGCTTCTCTGCACTGTTGGCATCGTGGTCGCCTGGGTCAACGCGCTCCTGGTGATTCCGTCCTGCTTCGGGCGGGGGGCGAGCGGCGCAAACATCGTCAGCATGGGGTTCGTGTTCCTCGCGGGCGCCCTTGCATGGCTCGCCAGCCGGGTGGACCTGAGCGGGTTCGTCCGGTGGCTGGCAGGCGTCCCCACCTATGCCTACGTGCTCGTGGGGGCGGTCGCGCTGGGCTTGGCGACGGTGCTGTCCATGGCCGTGTCCAAGAGGGTCTGCAGACGCAGGGTGCTTTACTGACCTACATGTAAGAGAGGAGGAGGCATTGCGATGAAGAATGGCTACGGGTACAGGATCGCAGGCATTGTGCTGGGGGTTGTCGCGCTGGTCGCGCTGGCAGGCCTCTGGTTCTCTAGCCAGACGGACTTCCTGTTCGTGCCCCTGCTGCTGGCAGTCGCAGGCTCGATCTGCGCGGCACGATACAAAAGGCTCAGCGAGTAAGGCTCATATGGTGGCGCTTTCCGGCGGAATTCCCACGTCAAGACTTTCGATATAGTAAGAGAGGGGAAAGGAACATGGCGAAGAAAACATATGCTAGCTATATGGTCTTGGGTGCAATCTTGGCAGCGACGATGTTCGTGGGACTGCCGAACATCTATACAATCGCAAATCTGCTCGGTATCAATATGGCGCCCTCGTGGTACCAGTCGATTGTGAGCTATGTTTCAGCTGGAGGTACCATCGCACAAGCATTCGCAGCAATCCTCGGCGTAGTGGTTCCCGGGTGGGCACTGGCTGTTGTTAGTGGATTCGGACTTGCCTCCGCATAAAGAAACCGCATAGAGACCTCACTTTGAACGGCAGCGGTCTCAAAGCGATGTAAGTATGGCACGATGCGCCGGAACAACGCTACTGTTATTGAAACGGGGTCGGGACTGTCTGCGTAACTGCAGCGGTCCCGGCTCCGTATAGAAGCTGGGAGTCATAGGTGTCTTCTGAGGGTGTGAGGCAATGGCTATGATGGATAGGGACAGCTATAAAAGCATAGGAAAGAAATTCATATCGCTTTCTGTGATTTTTTTGGCGTCTGCATTGGCTTCGTCCATGTTGATGAATGGAACGGAAAAGCAGAGCATCCAAGTGCTGCAGGACTATGACAGCATCCGCACTTTCTTAGTTATTGCAGGTAGAAACAGCGTAGTGTTCCTTTTGTTGTTCTCAACCGTCTACACTGATCGCCGAGTTGCACGTATGATTGGTATTCTGTTTCCAATTACGAATGGGGTAATTATCGGTGCTCTCGTTGCACGTTTCCCGTCTGCGGAGTATCTTATCATGGTGTTGCCGCACGGTGTGCTGGAAATGGGTGCGTATTTCCTTCTGATTGGGACCATATCCGTCTACCAGCCGTCTGCCACTCAATCGCTTCGTAGTCTTGTGAAGCCGATTTGTGCTCTATATGTCTCGATGCTTTGCGCAGCGTGGGTCGAGGCATATGTGACACCCTATCTTGCCATGGATTGGTTGCTTTGAGCGACCGTGATTTCTCACTCTGCTCGCTAACAGCAAAGGGGCACAGGTTGTCTGGAACAAAACACGTCTCAATCTCCATATGTGATGACGACGAGATCGTCCACCAGGCGGTGACGGAGATGATTCTGCGGGCCTATGGGAGACGTTACAGTGGTCTCGAGGTCATCCACTACCGTGATGCTGCCTTGCTCCTGCGCGAGGCGGAGCGGCAGCGAATCGTGCTGATGGACATCGACATGCCGGGCATGGACGGAATCGAGGCCGCTGGCCGTCTGCACGAGGTGGCACCTGAGAGCATCGTGATCATGCTGACGGGTAGGAGCGACCGCATGAAGGAGGCCTTCAAGGTACGTGCCACCAGGTTCGTGACCAAGCCAATTGAGAGCGAGGAGCTGTTCGAGGCGCTGGACGATGCCATCGGCTCCCTCAGGGAGTTCGAGGACCTCGTCTTCACGATGCAGGGGAGGCGCGTGCGCGTCAATCCCAGAGACCTCGTCATGCTGGAGGCGGACCGCAACAATGTGATCTTGTACCTTCCAGACCGCTCGATCAGCCTCAGGGGTTCGATGAGGGGAATCGAGCGGCTTCTGACGCCTGAGCTGTTCATGCGCGTTCATAAGAGCTACATCGTCAACCTCGGTCATGTTAGGGAGGTTCGGGGGCGGGAACTGCTCCTGACCGACGGGCTGAGGGCAGCGGTGTCGAGCCGTCACGAGCACGCCGCCCTGGAGAGGCTACGCGCGTTCGACCTTGACGGGAGTTCGTGATGGGCGCCCTGGCAAACGTGGGCATTATCGGGCTTTCGACGCTAGAGTACCTCTCTGTGTTCTATGTCTTTTTTGGCAGGAGGGAACTGTCGACACCGACATTCGGTGGCTGGATGATGGTGCTCGCGTCGCTCCTGCTGGCAGTCTCGGTGGCGCTATATCCCGCCCCGAGCGAGACGCTGTATCCACTCCTGCTGGTGATTGGGTATGCGTGCGCGCTGGTCGCGATCAAGGTGGTGATGCGGCCGACTGTCGCCTCGATGCTGAGCATGTTTGCCATGAGCTTCGCCGTCCTCGCCGTGCTTGAAGCCGACGTCGAGTTCATTATCGTCAAGGCAGGCGTGGCGGGCCTGCCTTCGCAGACGCTCCTATATCTTCCGGTCGTCATCTGCACCATCTGGGCCTCCTACCCCCTCGTAGGAAGGCATGCCGACCACAGCACCTTCGTCCTCCCCTCAAGGGCGAGCGTGTGCTTCACGGTCATGCAGATGGTGACTGCCCTGCTCTACGTGTACTCTGTGCGCTACCTCAGCACCATGCCGAATGACGGGTCGTCGGTGCTGGGCACCATCCTGGTCACCATCGGGGGGTTCGTCTTTGTGCTCGGGTCCCTGCTGAGTATCTACTACTTCAACGGAAAGCGCGAGGCCGAGCACGAGAAGGACATCGCGAAGCGCTATGTGGAGCAGCAGAGGCGATACTTCGAGCTGCTCTTGGCAAAGGAGGAGGAGACCAGGCGCTATCGGCACGACACGCTCGCGCAGCTGGTGCAGCTGCAATACTACCGCGAGCATGGCGAGACCGAGAAGATGGAGGTGTTCGTCGACCAGATGCTGGCGGCAATCCGGTCAATTGGCCAAGAGGACTTCGACGTGGGCAACGAGGTTGTCAACGCGATGCTGAACTACCATCTGCTCCCGTTGAGGGAGCGGGGCTGTGCGGTGACGGTCCGGGGCATGATGCCGGCAGAGGTCCGCGTCCCCGAGCTCGACCTCTGCGCCATCGTCTCGAACCTCCTGCAGAACGCGTCCGAAGCGGTGCGAGACGCCGGGTCTCTCAGCGCCCAATGGGTTGACGTCGAGGTCAGGTCGGGGACGATATACTGCACCATACGGGTGCGCAACAGCACGGAGCACCATAGGCTGACAAGGACCACAAAGGTCGACAGGGAGCACCACGGGTACGGCCTCGGCAACGTCACCCAGACGGTGGGGAGGTACGGGGGCGGCTTCGTCTACGGGTTGCGGGGTGGCACCTTCAGTGCGGAGGTCAGCCTGTTAATCTAGGTGGTTCGAAAGGAGGTGTCCCATGATGCAGTGCGGTCTGCCTGAGTGGCTCTTCGACTGGCTTTTCGGCCGCCACTGAGGCATGCGTGAGTCTCACGTGATAGACCCGGATGCCGAGACAGAGAGTTGGACTGTTGGTATGTATCTGCGTTTCGATTTGTTTGGACTCGTCTATACCCTCGGCCTGACGAGCCTGGCCCTGTTCGCCCTCGTCGTGGACCGGCGCACGCTCGATACGCTGGGCCTCTGGAGGACCGCCCTCGTGGCGCTCATCGGCCCCTTCCTCGATTTGCTCATCTTGTCTCAGACCCTCGAGCAGATTGGCCCAGGCTGGCCCTCGTACTTCATGTTCTACTTTTTCTTCCTCAGGCTCCTGCCCACCGTGCTTCCCATCGCGGTGAAGGAGCTCCGACGGCGCAGGGGCGGGGGAGGGACCTTGGGCTGGCAGCGTAGGAAACCAGGTACGGAAGAATGGCATTAGGCCCTTCCGTCGACTTCTGCGTTAGTGAATACAGCTTCTGGTACTTGGCATGGGTGTCGGCGTTCTGCGCATGCACGAGCAGCATGTCGAAGTGGTCGGTGCCGCAGCGTTTGAGGAGCGAGTCGATTGCGCTGCCGAATTCCTCACCGCCCGTCTTGGGCAGGTGCATCATACTGAACCCGAAGTGGCCATTCTTTGCGTCAACCCATCCCATAGCTGTCTTTCGGGCACAGCAGCTTTGGCAGCCTCTCATGCGGCTGCCGCGTCCGTCTCTTGGCCTGACGCTGTGCCAGCCCCGTTTCCCCTCGATACATAGGGTCCGAGCGTAGGATCGGATTTGAAGTACTGGTACAGCTCCTCCGAGACCTGTTCGGAGGAGGCGATCTCTATGAGAATGCCTGTCCTGCTCGTGTAGCAGCCATAGTACTCCTTGCCCACCACGAGCGGACCGACGCCATTGGCATCGAGCATCGAGTCAAGCTCTGGCGCATACACTTTGAACGAGATACCTGCCGGGTCATCGGCGGGCACCCACCTTTCCACTCCAGCGACCTTCTTGTATGTCATCGGCTTGAGGCAGATGCGCTCCTGCAGCGGCATTGGGATGCCTGTCTGAGAGGCACGTGCGTTGAAGTAGCTCGAATCGTCGGTCACGGCGGGATCCATGTACACATCATGGATTGAAACGAAGCCTCCAAAGCCGTGCTGCAGGTCTTCTGCGGCTCCCATGGCCTTGCTGCCCGCATACCAGATTCCGATGCCGAAGACAACGAGGTTGCATGACGCGAAGCGTGCCTTTCATCGTACGTTGTCTTTGCCTGTCGCTTTCTTCCTCTCGAATCTCCTGTGTCGATTGGACCACATCGGAGGCATGGGTCCCGCCAACAAGACATGTCGGACCTCTCAACTGCCGTCCCACTTGACTGTGTCCTGACATGGTGCGTCTGTACCCAGGTTCCTCGAAAGACCAAAGCGAATTGACTCGAAAATTGCTGTTGGATTTGCTCGAAAATAGTAGACACAATGCCTCGAAAACCATCGATACTCGGTCACATCCTGCTATCATCGGGCATACCAGGATGGTCTTCCGAGGGGTAGGTTCCATGCGGTACTCGAAGCTCAAGCCAGAAACGTACATTTCTCGCAGTGTCGATTCACAGCTGCAGGCCCTCTTGGGTGCCTTTGGCGGCATAGAGCTCTGCGGACCCCGCTGGTCGGGGAAGTCTTGGACGGCCCAGGCGTTTGGTGAGAGCGTGACGCGTGTGGATGAGTCCGGGGAAATCTATGCGGATGACCCACAGCTCGCACTTGTCGGAGATGCTCCTCATGTCATCGACGAATGGCAGGATGTGCCTGCCATATGGAATGTCGTGCGACACAGGATTGATGACAGTGCGAACAGATCCGGGCAGTTCATCTTGACGGGCTCATCGACTCCTCCCGAGAGCGAGAAGCGGCATAGTGGCGCCGGGCGTATCGCGCGACTGCGCATGCATACCATGAGTCTTGCGGAGACGGGTGACTCTACGGGGGCGGTGTCCCTCTCGGGACTCTTTGAGGATCGCTTTGAGCCGATGCAGTCCCGTCTCGGTCTTGCAGACCTGGCCGACATCGTATGCCGTGGTGGATGGCCGGCTCTTCAGACGGGCGAGTCGACGAACCCCAAGGCCGTTGCAGCGGGCTATCTCGACGCACTGTTCGAGGTGAGTATGCCCCATGCAGGGAAAAGCCCCGTCCTATCCCGTCGCATTGCCACGTCCCTCGCGCGTAACGTGGCGACAAGTGCGACGATGGGCACCATTAGAAGCGACATCGCTGCCCTTGGCGACGTCGCCCCAGCCGATGCGACCATATCCTCGTATCTCGAGGAGTTCAGGCGCAACTACTTCATCGAGGAGCTGCCGGGTTGGGACGCCCCAATCAGATCAAGGTCAAGGCTCCGCACAAAGCCGAAGCGCTATCTCTGCGATACCTCCCTCGTGGCTAGTCTGCTCGGTGTCGACCCCTCACGCTTGCTCAAAGACGGTCAGCTGCTTGGTCTTTTGATTGAATCGCTCTGCATTCACGATTTGCTCGTCTACGTCTCTGCCCTGCCCGAGTCGTACGGGAGCTCCCTGCGGTATTACGCGGACGCCGACGGCCTTGAGGTTGATGCCATCATCGAGCTAGCTGACGGTCGGTGGGCTGCCGTCGAGATAAAGACGGGGGAGTCGAAGGTCGAGAAAGCAGCTGCCAATCTCACGAGGCTTGCTGCGAAGGTGGCCGCAAATCCTGCGGTGCGCAACCCCAAGCCCAGCTTCATGGCCGTGCTGTTGGGAAAGGGCACGATGGCGCGCAGGCGAGGCTCGGATGGGGTGTACGTCATCCCGATTGACACCTTGGGGGCGTAGTAGGGCGTACAAGTGCGATGGTGCGCCCACGCCCGCATCAGTACCGTGTTCCGTACTCGTCCCGCGCCCGTTCGGTGTATTTCCTCACGAAGTCACCCTTCGCCTCCGTGTAGCCATCCCTGTCGTGCTCGTACGGCTTCCACAGCGAGAGCTTCAGCGTCTCGTAGTCCTTTGCCACCTTGGGATGGTCCTGCAGGAAGTCCCTAAAGTAGAGCTCGTCGTTGTCACCGGTCACGCGGATGTGGAGGTGGAAGACTCTCTCCGCGAAGCCATCGGGTGTGTAGCCCTTGTTCATCGAGACCTTGCGTGCTGCGTTCCTGCTCGCCTTCGGTCTATGGGACTCATCGTTCAGTTGCACCGTCTGCCTTTCGGTACTCTTGCACCTTGTCGGCGCAGGCATCTAGCAGCTTTCTTGAGTAGACCTTGTGTTTCGCCGAGTCCCTGGCTGTACGCCAAAGAATTGAGGCTACCTTCAGTTTGTGGAAATATGCCGAGCTTTCTTCGCTTGCACAGAAGTCTTTCAAGAACTGATTCCATTGGCAAGCAGCCGCATCGTACCTCGCCTTTTCCATAGTATACGTCCAACATGTCCTGGGGAAGGACCTCGACGCGCTCCACGTTGGAGAGTGTGTGGATGAAGGTGGCGGTGCGCCTGAGGTAGTCATCGTTGTCGGTGATGCCTGGCACCAGCACATGGCGGATCCAGACGGGCTTGCCGATCTTTGAGAG
The DNA here is from genome assembly GCF_057241865.1 of Tractidigestivibacter sp. Lineage (NCBI taxonomy): Bacteria > Bacillati > Actinomycetota > Coriobacteriia > Coriobacteriales > Atopobiaceae > Tractidigestivibacter > Tractidigestivibacter sp. The sequence goes on along the minus strand of NZ_DBHHPX010000006.1, from coordinate 34,479 downwards.
GTACCTCAGCCCGCTCAGGATGTTGGCGTTGTCGTGGCCGGTGAGGTGCCGGTGCTCCGTGGGGTCGATGTGCTTGATGTCGCAGAGCAGGAGGTCGGTGAGGCCCATGAGCTCCTCGAACTCGCCCAGAAAGGGCTGATCGTGCGTGAAGGGCGCAAGCGCCGTGTCGATGCAAGTGTTGATGCCATGCTCCCTGGCCTTCTGGAACAGCTCAACGAGGAAGTCGATCTGCAGGAGGGGCTCGCCGCCACTCACGGTGATGCCGCCGTCCTCCCCCCAGTAGCTGCGGTAGCGCTCAGCCTCATCCAGGAGCTCGTCGGCACCCCTGAGTTCACCAGCGTTTGTATTCCAAGTGTCCGGGTTGTGGCAGTAGGCGCAGCGCATGGCGCAGCCCTGCAGGAAGATGAGGTAGCGCACACCCGGGCCATCGGCCGAGCCGAACGACTCGCATGAGTGAACCCTTCCCTGTGGCATCCGCACCTCCCCGTATCCCCTTGTGCAGCGGTGACTCTAGGCGGTGCGGATGTCCCATTCCATGACTGAGATCAAGGAGCTGTGAAGGAAGGGAACTGTGTGGTTTCGGGTGGGGGCTTCCGTTCGCTGGGTATTTGGCTACGTTCGCGAGTTGTGTATCAAAAAACGATACACTTCCTTTGCCCGACGGTAAACTCATGGTGAGGCCTCGAAGTATCCATTGTCTGCGAAGGAGGACATTGTGTCCCTGGACACCTTGGTCTCCAGGGGCGGATTTGGAGGACGATCATGGGTATTCGCATCAAGCAAGTCGATAATGATGTGCGATGTGAGGAACGAGAACCTGCGTTCGTAGCCAACCGGAATTGGTTACGAGGGGTAAGGGTCTTCGACATCTTTTCGAAAACGCTGCTTGCCGCCGCTCTCATTCTTGCTGTTGGCTTGGTCTATCTGCTCGTTCAGCTCTTTCTTGGCCGAGTGGATGCGGTGGCGGCCCTACCCTTCGCACAAGGTCTTGTTGAGGTCCTGCTCTGGTACTTTGTGTTCCATGAGGTACATCACGTTTTTGCGGCGATTGCAGACTCCGGAACGCCCTTTACGAAGCTCGCCGAGGAAGGCATCCGCCGCATAGGCATGAGTCTCCTACTCCTTGCGGTCGCCGAGCTTGTGTTTCAGATGCTGGCGGAAGTCATCGCCTATGGCGTAGTTCCATCGCTTATCATTTCCTGGGGATATGGGAGCGTGGTGAGCGATTGGACGTGGCGGGGCATCGATGCGTCGTCGCGGGGAGCTATCGTGGTTACCGTGGGTTCCTTCGTGCTGCCAGGAATTGTTTTCGCGCTCGCCCATGTCTTTGCCTATGGTCGATCCCTGCAGGATGAGGCGGATCATACCCTGTAGGGGACTGACCTCGTATCAGATCCGAGTTGTGTGTGGTGAAGGCATGCCAATAGTTCTCCATGTAGACGATTTGCTCCGAGAGCGAGGATGCACCGTTCGTGAGCTAGCCGACGCCGTTGGCATTTCTCGCGTGAACATGTCACACATCAAGACGGGGGACATTCGCGCCCTACGTCTGTCCACCTTGGATGGCATATGCTCCTTCTTCGACTGTCAGCCAGGCGACGTGTTGGAGTACATCGCCGAGGATGACACATAGCCCATGTCCCTAGCGCTACGGGGCCGTCGCGTCCCTGAGCATCTGACGGCTGACAAGGCGCATTCTGCCTCTTCCGAGGCGCACCACCAGGCCTTCGCACTCAAGCGCCGAGAGGTGGCGCGAGACAGTCCCTGGACGCAGGTTGATGGAGCGGCGATGTCCTCGAGCTTAAGGGCGATCTCGTCGCCCGAATGGAGCGCCTCCTGGTGCAGCAGGTACTTCGCGAGTCGCTGTTCCGGGTCGCGGATTCCCAGCGGCATGAGCTTCTCTGATATGGCACGCCCAAACTGGACACGGATTTGACGTTTGGAAGTGAACCCGCACAATGTGCCCCAGGAGGGTGCGGGAAGCGAGGTCTCACATGCCGAGGGAAAAGCCATATCCGCCGGAGTTCAAGGCCAAGGTCTCTCTCGAGGCAATGGAGGGCGGGGCGACCGTCAACGAGATCGCCACCAAGTACGACCTGAACCCCAATCTCGTCAGGAACTGGAAAGCCAAAGCTGGGGCAGAACTGTCGAGGGTGTTCAGCGTCGCCGAGGATGAGAGGGCGCCGAGCGGGAGGAGGCCATGCGCATCATCGACGAAATCCACTTGGAGATTGCCCTACCTGGGCGCGCGGAAGATGTCGCGCGAGTTGAGACGCCGCACGAAGGGCAGGATAGACATCGGCAGGAAGGCCACTGCGAACCTCATGGAGGAGGTGAACGTGAGGCCGGCGTACCCCAAGCCCAACCTTTCCAAGCCGGCAAAACACTCGAGGAAGCACCCCTACCTGCTGAAGAGCAAGGCCATACGGTTTCCGGACCAGGTGTGGTCGGTCGACATGACCTATGTGTCGGTCGGGGCTCGCACATGTATCTGACTTGCGTGATCGACTGGCTCTCCCTCTGCGTCGTGGGCTGGAGGCTCGCCGACGACACGGCCGCCCCGGGCGTGACGGCGTGCATGCGCGATGCCCTCGACGAGCACGGCGAGCCCGCAATCGTCAACAGCGACCAGGGGCCCGTCTTCAATTCCGACGAGTACGAGGGGCTGCTGAGAGGGAGCACGTCATGCAGAGCATGGACGGCAGGGAGCTGTGGTCGGGCAGGAATGGGCCGTGCCAGATAGACTGTCCCCGGTACAGCACGTCGAGCACCTGCTCCGTGCCGTCAGCGTTGACGTGGAAGGTCCTGATGCACCCCTTGGCCACCACGAGGAGGGCATCGATGGGATCCCCCTCGTGGGCGATGATGGTGCCACGGGGATGGTCGCCCTGGCGTGCCTTGGCAATGAGCTGCTCGCGCGCCTCCTCGGGCAGCGCCGAGAGGAGGCGTACGCGCCGCAGGATTCCAGCGGAGACCTTGCCGAGAGAGCCGTTCCCGTGCCTTGCTGGCTGCCCCATGCCCTCGCCTCCCTTGATGCCGCATGCCACTGCGTCCATCGTATCAGCCGCTGCGAACCTCGCTTGTCCTCTCTTCGTGTAGACGGCGTGCGTGGGCTATACTCCTATGAAGTTGGGCGGTTGTGCCTGCACCGTGCGGGCAGATAGGAAAGCGAGCGTTTTGTGGCAACTCTAAGCATCAACGATCTCAAGGCTGGCCTTGGTGTCAGCATCAAGGGCAAGGACTGCGTCATCCTCGAGGCCCAGCACGTCAAGCCTGGTAAGGGCAACACCTACGTGCGCACCAAGTACCGCGACATTCGCACCGGCCGCGTGAACGAGGAGAACTTCCAGCAGTCCGCCAAGTTCGAAAGTGTCGACATGCGCACCCGCGAGATGCAGTACCTCTACGATGATGGCACCTCCTTCTGGTTCATGGATACCGAGACCTACGAGCAGATCCCCGTCGACAGGGCGCTCATCGGCGACAACGACAAGTTCCTCAAGGAGAACGACATCTGCCTTCTCCAGTATGCCAACGACGTGCTCTATGCAGTGCAGCCACCTACCTTCATCGAGGTCGAGATCACCCAGACCGACCCCGGCTTCAAGGGCGACACTGTCCAGGGCGGCACCAAGCCTGCTGTCATCGAGACCGGTGCCACCATCCAGGTCCCCATGTATCTCAACCAGGGCGAGAAGATCAAGGTCGACACCCGCGACGGAAAGTTCGTCGCCCGCGTCTAGGGCCAACGCAGGCGTTGCCGGCGCCAACCCAACCAGTACATACGCCCGCGTGGACATAGCCGCGCGGGCGCCTGCTTCCTGAGGGCCAGCAACGTCTATACTGATAGTGTTTGGGTTTGGCGGCGGATAACCACGTCCGTCTTCCCGGTGGGAGCGAACCGAGCACAAGGAGGGCCACCTATGGCCGAAAGCGAGCTTTACGTTTCTGGCATCGGCATTTCCAAGCGAGTCATCTCCACGGTCGTCTCGCTCGCTGCCAAGCGTGTCGAGGGCGTTGCCTCCGTGGGTGGCAACGACATCACCTCGAGCCTCATTAGCGTCTTCACCAGCAGCTCGGTTGCCCCCGAGTCTGCAGTCGAGTCCTCTGTCGAGGATGGCGGCCTGCGCATCTGCGTCCACCTCGCCGTCTTCTACGGCTACCCGTTCACCAAGCTCGCGGCCGACGTCCGCAGTGAGGTTGCCGACGCCATCACCGAGCAGGTGGGCGTTAGCGTGACCGCCGTGGACGTCTGCATCGATAGCCTCGTCTTTCCCAAGGAGTAACGTGTCCGGTCGCTTTGGAGGGCGCACACTCGCACGCGCCCAAGCCCTACAGCTCCTCTTCCAGGCCGATATCAACAACCGCACGGTGGAGGAGGTGCTCTCGGGTGACTATGCGATAGGTGACGGACCCCTCGACCCGTTCGGTGAGGAGCTCGCCCTGGCTGTCGACTCGCACCGCTATGCCATCGACGCCGTCATCCGTGCCAGCTCCGCAAGCTGGAGCCTTTCTCGCATGCCCATCGTCGATCGCAACATCTTGCGGCTTGCCCTCTACGAGATGATCGAGGAGGATGACGTTACGGTGGCCGTGGCCATCGACGAGGCCGTCGAGCTTGCCAAGGCCTTCTGCACCGACGAGTCCCCTCGCTTCATCAATGGCGTGCTTGGCACCATCGCCAAGGACATGGATGCCGGTGTCGACGTATACGAGAAGGCCCGCCAGACGCTCCGCGCAAGGGCTGCTGCGTCGTATGACGATGGGCTGTCGGGCGAGGCGGATGCGGCAGACTCGGCACCCATCGATGACGCCCCCATCTCTGACGACGCTGCGGAGTAACCATGGCTAAGCCAGACGTCTCCCAGTACCAGAGCTTCGACCAGATCACGCGGCGCTTGGATGACATCGTGGGCGCCGTACGCGACCGCGACGTCTCGCTCGAGCGTTCGCTTGACCTCTTCGACGAAGCCATCGCCCTGGGTTCAAAGGCCGTGGAGCTGGTCGACGCCACGGACTTCTCGCCAGAGGAGAAGGCCATGCTCGCGGATGACGGCACCACCAGCGACCAGGACGCCGAGAAGCTCGAGAGCCCCACCCAAACCAAGGGCGGCAGCGTCTCGTGACGCGCCGCCGCAGGCTTGATGACGAGCTGGTCGAGCAGGGCTTCTTCCCCAATCGCGAGGATGCGATGCGTGCCGTAATGGCGGGCGAGGTCTCGACCGACAACCGCCGTCTCGACCGCGCGGGCGAGCAGGTCGAACCAGGCATTGTGCTTCACGTGCGCGGTCACATCCCCTTCGTGAGCCGTGGCGGCCTCAAGCTCGAGCGCGGCCTTGAGACCTTCGGCGTCGACCCTACGGGGCTGGCCTGCCTCGACGTGGGCTGCTCCACGGGCGGCTTCACGGATTGCCTCCTCAAGCGCGGCGCGGCCTCGGTCCTCTCGGTGGACGTGGGCTATGCGCAGTTTGACTGGTCGCTGAGGGGAGACCCCCGTGTGACCCTTCTCGAGCGTACGAACATCGTGGACGTGCCCACGCCGGAGCGTGCGGGCATCATCCGACTTGCCGTCTGCGATGTCTCCTTCACCTCGGTGACAGCCGTGCTGCCTGCGGTGACCTCGCTCCTCTCGGCGGACGGCGCCTTTCTCACCCTGGTAAAACCGCAGTTTGAGGCCACTCGCGACGAGGTGGGCGAGGGCGGGGTGGTCCGTGACTCGGCGGTGCGCCTGCGCGCGCTTGAGCGCATCGCTCGTGCCCTCTCGGATGCGGGCCTTGGCCCCGTGGGCTGCTGCGAGAGTCCTGTGCGCGGCCACAAGGGCAATGTCGAGTACCTCCTCTATGGCCGTCGCGGTGCGAAGCCTGCCGTCCTCGACCTCTCTGCTGTCGTTAATGGGGGAGCGGTGGCCCTGGCCTAGCGAGTGGGGGTACACTCTAGGTTGTGCTCCGTACACCTGTTTGGCAGGAGGTTTGCGTGAAGGTCTTCATCGTCCCAAACTATGCGCGGCCGGATGCCGTGGAAGGTGCCCGCGCACTCGAGCACTGGCTTGCGGGTCATGGCATCGAGGCCGTGTGGGCGCATGACAAGAAGCGCTTTCCCGACTACGCCGAGGACCCCTCTAGCTGCCAGCTGGTGGTCTCTCTTGGCGGAGACGGTACGCTGCTGCGCGCTGCGCGCATTGTGGGCTACTCGCAGATTCCCATGCTGGGCATTTCCTACGGACACCTGGGCTTTCTTACCACATCGGGTCCGGACAGGCTCATACAGACCGTCGAGAGCGCCCTTGACGGAAGGCTTCACGTCTCACATAGGGCCACACTTGCCGTCGAGAGCACCTTTGCCTGCGAAGACGGTAGCTCCTACCAGGTAGACAGCTTTGCCCTGAACGATTTTGCGGTCTCGCGCGGCAGCCAGGGAGACATGGTGCAGTTTGAAGTCTCGGTTTCGGGCAACCACATCGACACGCTGCGCGGTGACGGTTTCGTTGTCTCCACGGCAACCGGCTCGACCGGCTACGCGCTTGCCGCGGGTGGCCCCATCGTGACGCCGGAGTTCTCGGGCATGGTCTGCGTGCCCATTGCGCCCCACACCATCATGGCCCGAGCGTTCCTTACGGCCCCGTCCGATGTCGTCGAGATCGAGATGAGCCCCGAGCGACCGGTCGCACGGCAGTTCTTTGCCGACGGGCAGAACGTGCGCCAACGCCAGGAGGGAGAGCCCGTGCACGTCACGGTGCGCAGGGGCCCGGGCGACATCATCCTTCTCGACCATAGCGCCCAGAGCTTCTATAACTCGGTCTCGCGTGTCTTCTACGGTAGGGCGGGTCGCTGATGCTCGACGAGCTGCACGCAAGAGATGTCGCACTCATCCGCGACGTGACCATCCAGCCATCGGTCGGCCTCACGGTGCTTACGGGCGAGACGGGCGCTGGCAAGACGGCGCTTCTCTCGGCCATCAAGCTGCTGGTGGGGGAGCGCGCGGACGCCGGGTCGGTGCGCGAGGGCGCGGACGCCCTTGAGGTCGAGGGGCGCTTCTTCGAGCGCGGGGGAGACCCAGACGGCTGCGTGGTGCGTCGGCGCGTCTCGGCAGACGGCCGCGGGCGCGTGGAGATAGACGGGCGCATGGGCTCGGTGCGCGAGCTGGCGACAGGCGTTGGCCAGACGGTTGACCTCTGCGGGCAGCACGAGCACCAGCGCCTGCTCTCGGTGGGCTCGCACGTGGAGATCCTCGACGCGTGGCTGGGACAGGAGGCAGCGGACGCGCTCGGCTCCTACCAGACGGCGCTTGCTGCGGCACGCGCGGCGGCGGACGAGCTCGAGCGCGTCCGCGAGCTCTCGCGCTCTGGTGCCGAGAGGCTTGAGGAGGCCGAGTTCACGCTCAGGAAGATCGACGAGGTGGGGCCATGCGAGGGCGAGTACGAGGAGCTGGAGGAGGCACTGCCTCGCGCCGAGCATGCAGAGGCGCTGGTGTCGGCTGCGTCCGGCGCACATGACCTGGTGGCCGGCGACGACGGCGTCTCTGACGCGCTCTCGGCGGCGGTACGTGCGCTCCGTGACGCCTCGACTTATGATGCCACGCTCGGCACCTGGGCAGATGCCCTTGAGTCCTCCCTCATCGACATCGAGGACGTGGCCTCGAGCCTGCGCGACTACGCCGACGACGTTGAGTGGGACCCGGAGGCGCTCGAGGACATGCAGCAGCGCCTCTCGCGCCTGGAGGGCCTGCGGCGCAGCTTTGGTCCGCGCATGGAGGACGTCTTCGCCCGTCGCAAGGAGGCCGCCGCCGTGGTGGCCGCAAGCGAAGGCGGCGACGAGGCCGAGAAGCGCGCGAAAAAGGCGCTCGACGCCGCGGAGCGGGCCCTCGCCAAGGCTGCCGATGCCTTGGACGCCGCACGCGAGAAGGGCGCCCCGCGCCTCTCGGCCGAGGTCAGCATCCAGATGTCTCGTCTCGAGATGGGCTCGGCATCGCTTGCGGCCTCGCAGACGCGCCTGCCGCGGGACCAGTGGGGGCCCACGGGTCCGAGTCGCGTGGAGTTTCTCTACCGCCCTGCCGCCGGCCTCACGGCGCGCCCGTTGCGCCGCATCGCCTCGGGCGGCGAGGTGAGCCGCGTGATGCTTGCGTGCAAGGTTGCCCTGGGAGACGCCGATGGCTGCGATACGCTCGTCTTCGACGAGGTCGATGCCGGCGTGGGCGGTGCTACGGCCGTGGCCTTGGCGCAGGTGCTGCGCGACCTTGCCCGCACGCACCAGGTCATTGTCGTCACGCACCTGGCGCAGGTTGCCGTCATGGCAGATCGCCACTATCTGGTGCGCAAGGTGGGTGGCACCGCAGGTGGGCCGCCCGAGACTAAGATCGATGAAGTAACTGGTGACGATCGCGTTGCCGAGATAGCGCGCATGCTCTCTGGCGACACGGGCGAGGCGTCGCTTGCGCACGCGTTGGAGATGCTCGAACATGCAGGTAGCGGCTACGGAGGGGATTCCGATGGCACAAGATAGGGCACGGCAGCGCAACGGCAGAGGTGGCGCGGGCGCAAGGCGCGGACCAAGCCGCGTGCAGCTTGCGACGAAGCACATTGCCGCGATGGACAGGCTCTTCTCGGCAGAGATCGCATCATCTCTCGCGGGGACGCGAGAGGTCTCCGGTATGCCGGCGGCGGCCTCCCATGAGGGCGTTGTGCCGCAGGTGGAGGTTGTCGAGGGGGACAGCGCCTCGGCGGTGCTGAGGCTGGGCCGCGGCATTGCGAGCCGCTGTGACATGGCCATGCTCGACTTTGCCTCGTTCGTGAACCCCGGTGGCGGCTACGAGCGTGGCGCCTGGGCGCAGGAGGAGGCGCTCTGCTCGGAGTCCTTCCTGTACAACGTGCTCTCCCAGAAGCGCGACTGGTATGGCGAGAACCGCCGCAGGAACATCAACTGCGAGCTCTATCGCAACCGCGCGCTTGTCGTTCCCGCCGTTCGCTTTGAGCGCGACAAGTACCACTCCTACTCCGACGTGATCGTGTGCGCGGCACCAAACGCCGTGCGTGCCCGAGCGAACTACCACGTGTCCGATAACGACCTGGTCACGGCCATGCGTGATCGCATCTCTTTCGTGATGGCCATTGCCGACCAGCTCGGTTATGACAAGCTGGTGCTGGGTGCCTTTGGCTGCGGCGCTTTTGGCTGGGATGCGGCTACGGTGGCGGAGCTCTTCCGCGTCGAGCTTGCCTCTGGCACACACGTGGCCTCGCATGTGACGTTCCCCGTGCCTCGTGGGCGCACCGACGAGAACCTCGAGACCTTCCAGCACGCCTTTGCCGCCTTTCCCGAGGCAAACGCCGCACCGTACCAGAGCCGTGCCGCGCTTGCTGCCAAGCGGGCATCCGCGCGCGCTGCCGAGGAGACGGACAGAGAGGATGAGGACGACTGGCGCAAGTACCTATAGGGGCGCCCGAGGCCGCGACGCTTCCTGCGTAGGGCACCAGTGTGTCTCTCTCGCCAGCTTTTGGCTACTTTGAGGAGAGCTATTCTCTCGGCGAGCGGTGCTTCGGGTCGGTGCCGCTCACGCTAGAATAGAGACCCGTAGAAACGGTTGGTTCACTACGGGAAGGTCAAACCCACATGACAAAGCACATCTTCGTGACCGGCGGCGTCGTCTCCTCCCTCGGCAAGGGCATAACGGCAGCATCCCTCGGACGCCTGCTCAAGGCACGTGGCTACAAGGTCATGATGCAAAAGGCTGACCCGTACCTCAACGTAGATCCAGGCACCATGAGTCCCTTTCAGCACGGTGAGGTCTTCGTGACCGAGGACGGCAAGGAGACCGACCTTGACCTTGGTCACTACGAGCGCTTCATTGACGAGAACCTCACGCGCGAGTCCAACTTCACGACGGGCCTCATCTACCAGTCGCTCATTCAGCGCGAGCGCACCGGAGACTTCCTTGGCGGCACCGTGCAGGTGATCCCGCACGTCACCAACGAGATCAAGTCCCGCTTCCTGCGCATTGAGGAGCAGACCCAGGCAGACGTCGTGATCACCGAGCTTGGCGGCACCATCGGCGACATCGAGGGCCAGCCGTTTGTCGAGGCCATGCGCCAGTTCCGCAAGGAGAAGGGGCCTGGCGACACCCTGGTCATCCACGTGAGCCTCGTGCCCTACATCGCTGCCGCGCACGAGGTAAAGACCAAGCCCACCCAGCACTCCGTCAAGGAGCTACGCTCCATGGGCATCCAGCCCGATTTCATCGTGTGCCGCTCCGACCACAAGGTCGACGCTTCCATCCGTGCCAAGATCGCCCACTTCTGCGACGTGGACGAGGATTGTGTCTTCGAGAACTCCGACTGCCCGTCCATCTACGACGTGCCCATGCGCCTCGCCAAGCAGGGCTTTGACGAGAAGGTCTGCCAGAAGCTTGGCCTCGAGCTGCATGAGCGCGACATGAGCGACTGGAACGACTTCTCCGACGCCATGCACGTGGCCAACTCGCTGTCCGAGAAGACTCGCATCGCCGTCGTGGGCAAGTACACGCAGCTGCCCGATGCCTACCTCTCGGTGATCGAGGCCCTGCACCACTCCGGCGTCTACTACGACCGCCACGTCGAGATCAAGCTCGTCGACGGCGAGGAGCTCACCGAGGAGAACGTGGACGATGAGCTTGCCGGCTACGACGGCGTCCTCGTTCCTGGTGGCTTTGGCCTGCGCGGCACCGAGGGCAAGATTCTCTCGGCAAACCGCGCTCGCGTGAACAAGGTGCCATACCTGGGCGTTTGCCTGGGCCTGCAGATGGCCGTCTGCGAGTTTGCCCGCAATGTGGCAGGGCTCCCCGGTGCCATGTCCAGCGAGTTTGAGCCCGAGTGCACCTACCCCGTGATCGACCTCATGCCCGACCAGGAGGACGTCACCGACAAGGGCGGCACCATGCGCCTGGGTGCCTACCCCTGCAAGGTCGTCTCCGGCACGCTCGCCTCCGAGGCGTATGGCGAGGAGCTCATCTACGAGCGCCACCGCCACCGCTACGAGGTCAACAACGCCTACCGCAAGCAGCTCGCCGACGCCGGCATGGTCATCTCGGGCCTCTCGCCTGACAACCGCCTTGTCGAGATGGTCGAGCTTCCCGAGTCCATGCACCCCTGGTTCGTGGCGTCCCAGGCCCACCCCGAGTTCAAGAGCCGCCCCACCAAGCCCGCGCCGCTCTTCCGCGAGTTCGTCCGCGCGGCCATCGCCCATCACGAGGGTGTCGGCCGCCACGGCGTGAACCCCAAGTAGCGCAAGGCCTCTCCGGGCTCGCATGGCAACGATGGACCTCTCGCGCGCCCTGCGCGAGTACCTCAATTACCTCTCTGTCGAGAGGAACGCGTCACCCAACACGGTCGCGGCCTATGGCCGCGACCTCTCTCGTTACCTCTCGGCGCTTGACGAGAGGGGCATCACGAGCCCTGACGACGTGACCCGCCAGGCCATAGAGGAGCACATCGCGACGCTGGCGGGCGCGGGGTTGGCGCCCGCCTCGGTCGAGAGGGCCGCCGCGGCGATCAAGGGCTTCCACCGCTTCATGGTGGCGGACGAGGTTTGCGAGAGCTTCCCCACGGCAGACCTGCCGCTGCCCGCCAAGCCGGAGCGCCTGCCCGACGTCCTGAGCGTGGGGCAGGCGGAAGCCCTTCTCGACCAGCCGTTCCCCAAGACCGCAGCGGGCCAGCGGGACCGCGCCATCCTGGAGGTGCTCTATGGCTGTGGGCTGCGCGTGTCGGAGCTCTGCGGGCTTGACATGCGCGACGTGCGGTTGGGCGAGGAGGTCGTGCGCGTCTTTGGCAAGGGGTCGAAGGAGCGTGTGGTGCCCCTCGTGGGCTCGGCCGCTCGCACGATGGGGGACTACCTCGGGAGGTGGCGTCCGGGGCTTGTGGGACGCGTGCCATGCCAGGCGGTTTTTCTCAACCAGCGCGGTGGACGCATCTCCCGGCAGTCTGTCCATGCGATTGTGGAGCGGGCTGGGCGTGTGGTGGGGATTCGCGGCTTGCATCCGCACACGCTGCGACACAGCTTTGCCACGCACCTTCTTGAGGGCGGTGCCGACCTGCGTGCCGTCCAGGAGCTCTTGGGGCATGCCGATATCTCGACGACCCAGCTCTATACCCACGTGGACCGCACGCATGTGCGCGGGGTCTACCTTGCGGCGCATCCCCGCGCGCACGTACGGGAGTAGGTGCGGGGATAGGCGGTGACCGGCGCGGTGCGCGATGGCGTGTTTTTTCGCCGTTTAGGAATTCCGCGGACGTTTAGAGCCAGCTAACCGTTCGGAATCTACGGTGCCGCCATCAAGCCGTGAAAAATCGTCGGTTAGCTCGAGCTAACCGACGAGAAACCACGTCTCTGCATGCTGGCGAGAAGCCCGCCGGCCATCCCCGCCGCTGCGCGCCACCACCCCACACTCACCCCCACACTTTGCCCCACCGCCCTCTACACCTCACCGACACAATTCGTTTCTCGGTGTTCGTGTCCCTTGTGCATTGCGTTGTGGTTGCGGTGTCCGCTACCACAACATCTGGGGTCGCTTTAGCCCTTCTCTGCTCGCCACCAGTCGCTCGGATAACCGCCTGGGGTAAAAAATCGTCCATGTGTGTCGCAAAGTGTTTTTAGGTGTGGCCTAGTGTCGATTTTGGGCTATAGTTTGTTCACGTTCAAACGTGGGTGTGGGCGGCAATGAGAGGAGGACGACATGCTGACTGGCCAGTACCAGCGCAGCCTCGACTCCAAGTCTCGTGTCACCCTCCCGGCCATCCTGCGCAAGCAGTTTGGCGAGTTCGTGCAGCTCATCCCGCGCAAGGACGCGCTCTTTGGCTACACCCCCGAGGCATTCGAAGCTTGGGTCAACAGCCTGAACCTCGATTCCAGGAGCCGCAACGACGCAGAGACCCTGCTTCGTCTCAATGCCATGGCCACCACGGTGGAGATCGATTCTGCCGGCCGTGTGGCCCTCGGCAAGATCGACGAGACGACCCGCGGTCAGCGCCAGCGCCTGGGCCTCAGCGGCGACCTCATGATCGTCGGCGCGGGTGACCACTTCGAGATATGGAACGCCGATCGTTGGAACGACAAGTTCGCCTCCGACGGCGCGGTCGACCGTCTCGAGTCGCTTCTCTTTGGCGAGTAGGCAAGGGGGAGAGGAGCGCCTTGACACCCGAATATCGGCACGTACCCGTGATGCTCGACGAAGTCCTCGCCGAGCTCGACCCCAAGCCGGGAGAGGTGGTCTGCGACTGCACTCTCGGCGGGGCCGGACACTCCATCGCGCTCGCGCAGAGGATTGCCCCTGACGGCCTCTCCATTGGAATCGACCAAGACGATATGGCCCTCTCGGCGGCAGCCGAGCGCTTCTCGCGGGAGGCACCCCAGGCGGAGTTCCTTCCGCTCAAGGGCAACTTCGGGAATCTTGACCAGCTGCTCGTAAGTGCCAGGGTCCCCGGCGTTGATTGCCTCCTCTTCGACTTGGGCGTCTCCTCGCCCCAGCTCGACACTCCGGAACGGGGCTTCTCGTACAACGAGGACGCCCCCCTTGACATGCGCATGGATTCGGGGAAAAACACCCCAACCGCACAAGAGGTCATAAACACCTACAACGAAGCCGACCTCACCCGAATCCTCCGCGTATACGGCGACGAGAAGTACGCGGCGCGCATTGCCCGCGCCATCGCGGAGACGCGCGAGAAGGCGCCCATCGAGACGACCTTCCAGCTCGTCGACGTAATCAAGCGGGCGATACCTGCCGCCGCCCGCCGCCGCGGCGGACATCCTGCGCGCAAGACCTTCCAGGCCCTGCGCATCGAGGTGAACCACGAGCTCGACGCCCTCGACCAAGGCCTTCGCGCCGCCGTCCGCTGGGCAAACACCGGTGGCAGGATCTGCGTCATCTCCTACCACTCACTCGAGGACCGCATCGTAAAGCACGTCTTCTCGGAGCTCTCACAGGGTTGCGTCTGCCCGCCGGATCTTCCGGTGTGCGCATGCGGTCACGTGCCGATAGTCGACGTCAAGACGAGAAAGCCGATCGTTGCAGGTGAGAAGGAGGTCTCTTCTAACCCACGGGCGAGAAGCGCTCTCATGCGTGTGGCGGTCAAGCTCGACGTCACGCACGAAGGCACCAAAACGTTGCACCCGACCGCAAGGTCGTCTGCATAGCACCACAGCAAACGAAGCACCACGCACCAAAAACGCAGACTAAACGCACTACCAACGCACTACCAACGCATCAGCACGTACAACGTCCGGCACAACCGGAAGACAAGGGACAACGATGAGGTATCAGGGGTCAGAAGCCGTCAGGATGGACGCAGCCGAGAGGAGCCGCGAGCGCCGCGACGAACGCGCTGAGCAGCGCTCATCGTTCTCGGTCGTCACCGGTGGCGGGCTTGACGCCCGCGCCCGCGCAGGCGTGAGCCCCCTGTTCCTTCAGCGTGTCCGCACGGTCGTCGTCTGCGCCCTCGTGTTCATCGCGCTCGGCGCCTGCCGCGTCGCGCTCTCCACGGCAACGGTCTCGGCGCTCCAGGCCAATGCGACGCTGCGTTCCCAGATCAAGGAGGCGCAGACGCTCAATGGGGACCTCCAAGTCGAGAAGTCCGTGCTCTCCTCATCGAGCCGCATCAGCCGTATCGCCACGCAGAACTACGGCATGTCCCTCTCGACCAATCGAGAGGTGCTTGACCTCTCGTCCGGCAGTGCGTCTGCTGATGCCACCTCGACCGAGGCCACCTCTGCAGGCGACGCCACTGCCACCATGGCGAATGGGGATGCTGCGCAGTCTGTGACGGACGCGGATGTCGCCTCTCCCGAGGCGTAGACTACTCCCTTGTGAGAGACAGCATGAGACAGAGCCGCCAAGGGCGGCGTGGGAAGCCGGAGGCCTCGTACGACGAGGCCTCTCGTGCCCGTTACCGTGCTCGCGCGTCGAGGCCGGGAGGCTCGGGGCCCGGTGGCTTTGACCAGGGCACGCGTGTGGTCTTCACAGTGCTCATGGTCATCTTTGCCATTGTGGCGGGACGCCTTATGTGGCTTCAGGTGATTGAGGGGCCGAGCCTCTCCGGGCAGGCCGAAACGCAGCGTACCAACGTGATCACGCTTCATGCCAAGCGCGGGACCATCTACGATCGCAACGGCAACGTGCTTGCCATGAGCGTCGACTGCAAGACCATCTACTGCAATCCCAAAGAGATTGCCAACCCCTCGGGCGTGGCGCGGATCCTCGCCGCAAACCTGGGCGGCTCCGCAAGCGACTACACCGCGACGCTCACCACCGACTCGACCTTCGCCTACGTCAAGCGCCAGGTCGACACCGACGTTGCCAACACCATCAAGCAGCAGCTCTCCGACGCCAAGCTCAAGGGCGTCTACTACCTCGACGACAACAAGCGCGTCTATCCGTACGGCGACGTGGCAAGCCAGGTGTTGGGCGTCGTGGGTACCGAAGGCGAGGGCCTCACTGGCCTCGAGTACTACTACAACGACGAGCTCTCGGGCACCGACGGCCAGATGATCATCGAGACGGGCAGTACCGGCACGCCCATAGCCGGCGGCACTTCCCAGGTCACCGAGGCAAAGAACGGCGAGGATCTTATCTTCTCCATCGACATCGACGTCCAGGAGAAGGCCGAGGAGGTCATCTCTCAGGCCGTCCAAGACTACGACGCCGATTCTGGCTCGGTCATGGTGACAAACCCCAAGACGGGCGAGATATACGCCGCGTGCTCGACCCCGCTCGCCAGGCTCTCTGACCTGGCCAATACCAGCGCCGACGCCCTCACGCTCAAGCCTGCAACGGCCTCCTACGAGCCGGGCTCGATGTTCAAGATCCTGACCGTTGCCATCGGCGTCGAGAACGGCCTCTTCAACTCCGAGAGCGTCTACAACGTTCCCGTGCAGATCCTGGCCGGTGACGACTGGGTGACCGACGACGAGGCGCGCAGCGGTGCCGAGGACATGACAGTGAGAACCATGCTGGTGCGCTCCTCGAACGTGGGCGTCTCGCTTCTCGCCCAGGAGGTCATTGGTGCCCAGCGCTTTGCCGAGGGCGTCGACAGGTTTGGCATCGGCCACACTACGGGCATCGACTATCCGGGCGAGTCTGCAGGCATTGTGACCAGCTACGAGAGCTACACTGGCGCGACGCTTGGCGCCATGGCCTTTGGCCAGGCGCTTGCGGTGCCCATGGTGCAGATCGTGCGCGCGTTTGGCACCGTGGCCAACGATGGCATCCCCACCACGCCCCACTTCCTCATATCCAAGGACGGCGAGGAGGTCAGCTGGCCCACAGGCGAGCAGGTCATCTCGAAGTCTGCGGCCGACGAGGTCACCGACATGATGGTCTCGGTCATGACCGACGGCACCGGTAGGCGTGGCCAGGTAGATGGCTATACCATCGCAGGTAAGACGGGCACGGGCGAGCAGGCAAGCGAGTCCGGCGGATACGAGCAGGGCAAGTACGTGTCCTCTCTTTGCGGCTTTGCCAACGTTGACGACCCCGACGTTCTGGTCTACGTTGGCCTCAACGGAACGCCGCACTTGGCGCTCTCCTCGGCCGCGCCAACCTTCAAGGAGATAATGGAGGCTGCCGTCACGGACCTTGGCATCTCCCCGGACGTCTCTACAACCACCTCGTCGACAACCAACTAGGTGAGGGAGACCTATGCTTTCCATGGACATTGCAGACCTTGTGCTTGCCACGGGGTCGCAGCTGCTCGAGGGCACGCCCGCCGCGCGCGTTGAGGGCACGGTCGAGATTGACTCGCGCAAGGCTGGCCCGGGCTCTGTCTTCGTGGCGTTTCTCGGCGAGAGGGTCGATGGCAACGACTTTGCACCCTCGGCCGTCGAGGCCGGGGCTGCCTGCGTCGTGGTGACGCGCGAACCGTCCGCATCGCTTCTCGCCCTTGCGCGCGAGCACGACTGCGCCGTCGTACGCCCCGAGGACGATGACGCCGAGGAGTTCCTGCTCCGCCTGGCCCACGAGTGGCGTGTCCGTCACCCCAGCTGGCTCGTCGTAGGTGTCACGGGGTCTGTGGGCAAGACCACGACCAAGGACCTTCTCCGCGCGGGTATCGCAAGTGCGAAACGCGTCCATGCCACGCAGGGCAACCTCAACAACCTCATCGGCCTGCCGCTCACGGTGCTCTCGGCCCCCGACGATGCCGAAGTCCTTGTGTGCGAGATGGGCATGAACCATCCAAACGAGATTCGCCGCATGGCCGCATGCTGCGCACCCACGCTTGCCGTCATCACCAACGTGGGTACCAGTCACATTGGCCTTCTCGGCTCGCGCGAGAACATCGCCCGCGCCAAGGCCGAGGTGGTCTCGGGCATGGTGGCGTCGTGCGGCGTGGAACCCCTGCTTGCGCTCACGAGTGCCAACGACTACACGCCCTTCATCGCAGGCGGCTTTGCGCGCCCTCAAGGCGTGGCCGTGGCGTACGCGGGCGAGCGCGAGAGCGACGACGTCCGTGCGATCGGCGTCAAGCTTACCGGTGCCGGCGAGGCATCGTTTACGGTTGCCTGCAAGGACGGGTGGTCCAAGCGAGTCACGCCCTCGGTTCCCGGCCGACAGGTGGTCCCGGACTTCCTTCTCGCCATGGTCGTCATCGAGGCTCTGGGCCTTGACCGAGATGCCGCGGCGGATGCCATGGCGGCAATGCCTGCGGCGAGCATGCGCCTTGCCGTCTTAGAGTCTCCCCGTGGGGTGCGCGTGATCGACGACTCGTACAACGCAAGCCCCACCTCCATGGCGGCTGCCCTCGATGTGCTTGCCGAGATGGATGCCAGCGGCATGCGCGTGGCCGTTTTGGGCGAGATGGGCGAGCTTGGAAGCGAGGAGCAACGCCTTCACGGCTATGTGGGTGCCTATGCCGCGGCCAAGGGTCTTGATATGCTTGTCTTCATTGGTGGCGAGCTTGCCGCCGGGATGGCCGAGGCGGCGCGCACCATGGGCGCCTCCGAGGACCGGCTGCAGCTCTTCCCCACGGTCGACGCTGCCGCGGAGACGCTTGCCCCCGTCTTCTCCAGGGGTGACCTCGTGCTGGTCAAGGCGTCGCGTTCCTGCGGTCTGGATGCGTTCGCGAGGGGAGTGCTTCGCTGATGTTAATTGTGGGAAATCCCGCGTACCCGAGCTACCAGGTGCTTTTGTCGGCCGGCGGTGCCGCCGTCATCACGGCCGCCGTGATGCCCATCTTCATCAGGCTCATGCGCTACGAGGGACTGGGCCAGCAGGTGAGGGCCGACGGCCCCAAGCGCCACCTCGTGAAGCAGGGTACCCCCACCATGGGCGGCATCGTGATGCTTCTCGGCGTGGTGGTGACAACGCTTCTCATGGCGCCCTGGTCACCCATGCTCTTCCTCGCGCTCTTCGCGATGCTCGCCACGGGCGCCTTGGGACTTCTCGACGATATCGAGTCCGTGGCGCACGAGCGCTCGTTGGGCCTTACGCCTTCGCAGAAGATGGTGGGCCTTACCATCGTGTGCGTCATCTTCTGCCTGGTGGCGGTGAACCAGTGCGGCATTGCCCCCACCATCGAGTTCCCTGGCGGCGCCTCCATTGACCTGGGCGCGCTGTCGACCAGCATCAGCGGCGTGCGGGTGCCCTGGCTCTACATGCTCTTTGTCTTCCTGCTGTTGGCCGGCCTCTCGAACGCCGTCAACCTCACTGACGGCCTGGATGGCCTTGCCGGTGGCACGGTGCTTGTGGTCATGGTCGTGATGGCTATGGTCGCCTACAACGAGGACGAACTCGGCCTCTCGGTGCTTGCGGCGACCATCGTGGGTGCCTGCGTGGGCTTTCTCTGGTACAACTGCTATCCCGCCTCGATCTTCATGGGAGACACGGGCTCGCTTGCCTTGGGCGGCGTCTTTGCGGCACTGGCCGTTCTCACCAAGACCGAGATCTGCTCGCTCGTGATGGGAGGCCTCTTCATTGCTGAGGCGCTCTCGGTGATCATCCAGGTCGTGAGCTTCAAGGTTACCGGCAAGCGCGTGTTCCTTATGGCCCCGCTTCACCACCACTTCGAGAGGAAGGGCTGGAGCGAGACAAAGGTCGTCATCCGCTTCTGGATCGTCTCTGCCGCCTTCGCGGTTCTGGGCTTTGCGTTGTACTTCCAGCTTGGCTAGGGGGCATCTCATGCAGGAAAGCAGTTCTGCGGCACGTCTTGGCGACGTCGCCGTACTGGGCATGGGCCACACGGGCGAGGCGGTCTGCCGCTACCTCGTGGGGCTAGGTGAGCAGGTGTCATCGGTCACGCTTTTTGGGGGCGCCTCATCGCATGGGGGAGACCTCACGCGCGAGCTCGAGGGCCTGGGCGTGCATTGCGTCCTTGGCACCGAGAAGGTCGAGGGCGCCTTTGACCTTGCCATTGCCTCGCCCGGCATCCCCATCGGCTCTGCCTTCTTCCAGGCGGCTGCCGCGCACTCCAAAGAGATCGTCGGCGAGCCCGAGTTTGCCTGGCGCGAGAGTCCCCAAGACTGGGTCGGCATCACCGGCACCAACGGCAAGACCACCACGACCGCACTTGCCACGGCGCTCTTGCGTGCGGGCGGCTGCCCTGCCGAGGCTGTGGGAAACATCGGCACCACCATCACGAGCCGCATAGCCAATCGCGAGCGGGGCTCGTGGTTCGTGGCCGAGCTCTCGAGCTTCCAGCTTGCCACCACGCGCCTGCTCCGCCCGCGCGTGGCCTGTCTCATGAACGTGACGCCCGACCACGTGGAGTGGCATGGCAGCATGGAGGCGTACGCCCAGGCAAAGGAGAGGGTCTTCGCCAACCTTGCGGCTGGTGACCTTGCCGTAGTCTCTGATGGTGACGAGTGGTGCCGCGCCATCATCGAGCGCCTCGATGCGCGTGGCCTGCGCGTGTGCCGCGTGGACGTGCGCCGGGACCCCGGCGTGCCGTGCGCTGCCTTCGTGCGCGACGGACGTCTCGTGGTGCGCCTCGATGGCACCGAGCATGTCCTCGTGTCCACGGACGACCTTCCCATCAGGGGCGAGCACAACGAGGAGGACGCCCTTGTCGCCTCGGCCGTGGCGCTTGAGCTGGGCGTGGCCGAAGGGGATGTCTGCCGCGGGCTTCTCGCCTTCTCGCCGCTTGAGCACCGCATCGAGCCCTGTGGGGAGGTTGCGGGCGTGCGCTTTGTGAACGATTCCAAGGCCACGAACACCGACTCTGTCGAGAAGGCCCTTACCGCATTCGAGCCGGGAAGCGTGTGCGTGCTTCTGGGTGGCCACGACAAGGGCACCGATCTCACCTCGCTTGCGCATGCGGTTGCCGCTCGCTGCCGCGTTGCCGTGTGCTACGGCGCTGCTGGCGAGAGGATTGCCCGTGCCCTCAAGGACGCGATTGCGACCTCGGGCTCTGCGCTCGAGGTCGTGCGCGAGCCGCACATGCGCGAGGCCTTCTCGGCCGCCTGCGAGCGTGCCCAGGCCGGTGACGCGGTGCTGCTCTCGCCCGCGTGCTCGTCCTTTGACGAGTTCCACAACATGGAGGAGCGCGGCGAGCTCTTCAAGCGCCTCGCTGCCGAGCGCGTGACCGCAGGGAGGCTGTGCTAGTGGTCCAGGTGGCAACATACGGGAGCTCTGCCACGACGCGGCCCCGCTCCTCTTCCCAGCGCAGCTCGCGGGGGAGGGGCTCTGCCCGTTCGTCTGTCGAGAAGACCATCCTAGGCGTTCCCGAGAGGTTCATGAAGCCAAGGCTTGTGCTCATTGCCGTGGTGGTGATTCTCACCTGCTTTGGGTTTCTCATGGTCTACTCGGCCTCGTCCATCACGTCGCTTACCTCCGAGACACTTGGCAACGACCCGGCCTACTTCCTCAAGCGCCAGCTCATGTTTGCCGCCTTGGGTACTGCCGCTGCCGCGCTCATTGCGAGCAAGGACTACCACCTCTGGAGCAAGAGGCTCGTCCTCGTGATCTGGGGGTTCACGATCCTCTTGCTCCTCTTGATCTTTCTGCCCTTTGCGGGAAGCGACGCCTATGGCGCCACCCGTTGGATTGCCATCGGTCCCTTCTCACTCCAGCCCTCGGAGTTTGCCAAGATCACGATCATCCTCGTGGCGGCAAACCTCGCCGAGCGCTACTACGACGAGCAGACCATGACCTTCCAGGAGTTCGTGAAGCAGCTTGCGGTCTTTGTGGGCGTCCCGCTCGTTCTCATCTTGCTGCAGCCCGACAAGGGGTCGACCCTCATCATTGCGGCAACGCTCATCGTGATGTCCTACCTTGCCGGCATGGATCGCCGCTGGATCCTCCTCGTGCTTGGCGTGGGTGCAGTCGGCGTTCTCGTCCTCTCGCTCAAGGACGATTACTCGCGTGCCCGCATCATCACCATGCTCAACCCGTGGAGTGATCCCACAGGCTCCGGCTACCAGCTCATCCAGGGCTTCTACGCCTTTGGCTCGGGCGGGCTCCTTGGCGTGGGGCTGGGCATGAGCAAGCAGAAGTACTCCTACCTGCCCATGGCATACAACGACTTCATCTTCGCCGTGGTGGGAGAGGAGCTTGGGCTCATGGGCACGCTGGGAGTGCTTGCCGCGTTTGCGGTGCTTGTCTGGGCAGGCTTCCGCATTGCGCGCTATGCCCCCGACATGTGCGGCAGGCTCATCGCTGCGGGCTGCACGTCGCTCATCATCATCCAGCTCCTGGTGAACGTCTGCGGCGTTCTTGGCATCATGCCGCTCTCGGGAAAGCCCGTCCCCTTTATCTCCTATGGCGGCTCCACCATCATGAGCTGCCTCATGCTCGTGGGCATGATCGTGTCGGTCTCCAACCACTCGGCACTGCCCGAGACCGTCCATGATCGCAGTAGGCAGTCCTGGCAGTTCGCCGCTGACGAAAGAGACGACGCGGGTGCGGCTCCCCCTGGCGCATCGGGCTTCTCGCTTGTGGGTACGCCAACGCCCAGGTATTCTCGTCCGCGCGAGGGTACGAGCTCTGGCCTGCGCATGGTTGATGGCGGTGGTGAGGCCAGCAGGCAGGCAAGGCCGTCCAGCAGAGGTAAGAAGGCCAGGTACGAACGGGGAAGGATAGACCTCGGCCCCAACGCCGCGGAAAGGCTCCGCGGTCGCGGGTCCGGAAGAGGGGATGGCGGACGTGGCAGGAACTAGTCTTGAGGTGGCAATCGCCGCGGGCGGCACCGCAGGTCACATCAATCCAGCGCTGGCGCTGGCAGAAGAGCTCTCCTCCCGCGGTCACCACGTGCGCTTCTTTGGGCAGAGCGCCAAGCTTGAGGGGACCCTTGTCCCCCAGGCAGGCTTCGTGCTCGAGCCCATCCACGTGACTGGCTTCGACCGCTCGAGACCATGGACGCTCGTCTCGGCCCTTGTGCGCGAGCGCAAGGCGTCCGCACGCGTGGGGGAGGTCTTTGCCGAGAAGGGCGCCCCAGACGTCGCCGTGGGCTTTGGCGCCTACGTCGAGCTGCCGCTCATGGACCGCTGCCGCAAGCGGCGCATCCCCTATGTGCTGCACGAGCAGAACTCGGTTCCCGGCCTTGCCAACAAGACGCTCGCATCCAACGCGCGCTACGTCTGCGTGTCGCTCCCACAGGCGCGCGCCGCCTTCGAGGGGCGCGTCCAGGGCGAGGATTCCATCGTGCTCACGGGAAACCCCGTGCGCAGGAGCGTGCTTTCCGCCTCGCGCAAGGCGGGCCGCGCGGCCTTCTCCATCCCCGGGGACGCAACGATGCTTCTCGTCTTTGGCGGAAGCCTTGGCGCCCAACACGTGAACGAGGCCATCGCGCGCCTCAAGGCGCGCCTTCTCGCGGACCCCAAGCTCTACGTGGTGCACTCCACCGGCAAGGAGCTCTACGACGGCGTGGTGGCTTCTCTCGCCTTGACCGATGCCGAGCGCGAGCGCTGGCAGGTCGTGCCCTACATCTCCAACATGGGAGAGGCCCTCGCGGCGGCAGACCTCGTGGTCTCGCGGGCCGGTGCCTCCTCCATCGCCGAGATTGCCGCCCTTGCCGTGCCGAGCGTGCTTGTGCCCTATCCGCTTGCCACGGGCGACCACCAGACCACCAATGCCCACTACCTGGCAGATGCCGGTGCCGCCACCCTCTTTGCCGACGGCGCAATTGACGGAGGCGCCTTTGCTGATGACCTTCTCGCCCTGGTGGGCGATGCCGGGCGCCGCGAGCGCATGCGTGCGTGCGCGCGAGGGCTTGGGCAGGACCAAGCTGCCGCGAAGCTGGCAGACGTCGTGGAGCGTGCCGCCGCCCGGTAGCGTGTGGCGGCCTGCATGCCGGCGCTAGTGCGGTCGGCGCCTGCGGAGTCCGTGATGGGTTTGGGCCGTGGGCAACCATGGGCCGTCCGTCGGCTAAAGTGAATGGGTTAGGCGAACCAGTTTCCGTGGCGGGCCCTCTCGCCGCGAACCCTTGGAAGGGGTAGCCATGACAGACATCCAAGAGGCCACCCGCGACGACGCGGCTGAGAAGGGCCACAAAATCGCGAGCGCCCACTTTGTGGGCATTGGTGGGGCAGGCATGAGCGGCATTGCGCTCGTGCTCAACAGGCGCGGCTGCAAGGTCACCGGCTCCGACCTCAAGAGCTCCCACTACGTGCGCGAGCTTGAGGACGCGGGCGTCTACGTGACCATCGGCCACGACGCCGCGACCATCGACCGCGTCTCGCCCGAGGTCGTTGTCACCTCGAGCGCCATCCCAGAGACCAACCCCGAGGTCGTGCGCGCCCGCGAGCTGGGCATTCCCATCTGGCTGCGCGCCAAGATGCTCTCGTACCTCTCGGACAACGCGACCACCGTGGCCGTCGCCGGCACGCATGGCAAGACCACCACATCATCCATGATTGCGACGATGCTCGACCGCATGGGCTGGGACCCGTCCTTCCTCATCGGCGGTGTGGTCGAGGGCTATGACACCAACGGCAGAAACGGCGAGGGCGGCTACTTCGTCTGCGAGGCAGACGAGTCCGACGGCTCCTTCCTCTACCTCAACCCCGACGTGGTGGTGGTCACCAACATCGAGGCCGACCACCTCGACCACTACGGCACCCTCGAGAACATCGAGAAGACCTTCTGCACCTTCATGGGCTTGGTGGGCGAGCGGGGCACGGTCATCGTGAACGGTGACAACCCCCACTACGTGGCGCTTGCCCGCTCGACCGGCCGCCATGTGGTGACCTACGGCTTTGATGCGAGCAACGACTACGTCTGCGTGCCCGAGGAGGGTGCGGTGGCGCACAGGCTTGCCATGCGCTTCTCGGCGAAGACCCCCTCTGGCGCCTCGGTCGAGGTGACCATCAAGTCAAACCCCGGCCGCCACAACATGGCAAACGCGACGGCGGCCATCGCCGTGGCAGACGTTTTGGGCGCAGACCTTGCCCAGGCGGCAGAGAAGCTCTCTGAGTTCAAGGGTGCACGCAGGCGCTTTACCCACGTGGGCGACATCGACGGCATCACCGTGGTCGATGACTACGGACACCATCCCACCGAGATTAAGGCCACGCTCGAGGCGGCCTCGCAGCTTGGCTTCGACCGCATCGTCTGCGTGTTCCAGCCTCACCGCTACAGTCGCACCAAGGCGCTCGAGCCGCTCTTTGCCCACGCCTTCGACCACGTGGGCGTCCTGCGCGTGATGGATGTCTTCTCGGCGGGCGAGATGCCCATACCAGGCATCTCGGGCAAGACCGTCTCGAACCAGGCCGAGGCTGCCGGCGTGGTGCCTGACGTGCGCTACATCCCCAACCGCCACGAGCTCATCCAGAACCTCTGTGACACCTGCCATCCGGGCGACCTGCTCATCACGCAAGGCGCGGGCGACGTCACCCAGATCGGCCCTGCATTCATCGCCGCCATGCGCGAGCGTGACGAGAAGAAAGACGAGTAACGGGCGTGAGCGTCTTCAATGCATACATGAGCCTCTCAGGAGCCGTTGACGCGGACGTGATCCGTGGCGAGCGGCTCTCGCGCCGCACGACGTACCGCATCGGCGGCCCCGCAGCGCTCTTCGTGTGCGCAAACACCTATGAGGCGCTGCTCAAGACAGTCGAGGTCCTGCGCGCCGAGCGCGTGCCCTGGGTGGTCATGGGCAGGGGCTCCAACATCCTTGCGGCAGACGCCGGCTACGACGGTTGCGTCATTACGCTGGGTCGCGAGTTCGCGCGCATGAGCCTTGCGGAGGACGGCCAGGTGACGGCAGGGGCGGCGCTTCCCCTCTCGAAGCTCGTCTCCGAGGCCATGAAGCGCTCGCTTGCGGGCCTTGAGTTTTGCGCGGGCATCCCCGGCAGCGTGGGCGGGGCCGTCTCGATGGACGCAGGCACCCGCCACGAGTGGGTGGGCAGCGTCATCGAGGGCGTGGTGAGCCTTGCCCCAGGCAAGGGCCTCGTGCGCCATGCCGCCTCCGAGGTGGAGTGGGGCTACCGTGTGACCTCGCTTCCCACCACCGAGATCATTCTCGAGGCAACCTTTAGGCTCGAGCCGGGCAACCATGACGCTATCGCGCGCGACGTGGAGGAGAGACTGCGCCGCCGCAGCCAGTCCCAGCCCATGGGCAGGCCCTGCTGCGGCTCGGTCTTCAGGAATCCCGACTCGCGCTCTGCTGCCGTCCTGATTGAGGCGTGCGGCCTTAAGGGCTACCACGTGGGCGGGGCTGCAGTCTCGGACGTCCACGCCAACTTCATCGTGAACGACGGCGGCGCACGTGCCCGCGACGTGGTCGAGGTCATGCGCCACGTCCACGACACCGTGCGCGACAAGTACCAGCTTGACCTCCAGCCCGAGGTCAAGCTGCTTGGGTTTGGGGCATAGGGAGAGCGCGGCATGGCGTCAGACGACAGGAGAAAACCAACGGCGCGCAAGGCGACGAAGAGACCAGCACAGGGGAGCCCCACACGCCCCTCTCGGCCAGCCTCTACGCCGCGCACCCGCATGCCGCAGCCCTCTCAGCAGCCGTCTGCACGGCGCGCGAAGCGCGCGCCCAAACCAAAGCCGGCGGCGGTCAAGCCAACGCCTGCGCCCAGGATCCCCCAGATCAAGCCGCCTGCCCCACGCCCACAACGCTCTCCTCGTCCCCAGAGCGGGAAAGAGGCCCGGGCAGCCCGGGCGCGTCAGGTGCGCACGGCAGACGCCATGGGTATCGCCCTGCGCGTCGCGGTGGTTGCGGCAATCGTCGCAGCCGTCTTCGGCGTGGTGCTTTTCGTCCTGAGCAACAGCTCGGCCTTCGAGATCGCCTCCATCGACGCCGTGGCCAGCGACCATGTGAGCGCCGACGATGTCCAGAAGCTCGCCGACATCGAGGAGGGAACCACCCTTCTCAACGTGGACACCAACGCCATCACACAGAACCTCATGAAGAATCCCTGGGTCGAGTCGGTGAGCGTGGAGCGCGAGTTTCCCGACAGGCTCAAGATCTCTGTGACCGAGCGCACGGTCGAGGCCGTTGTGGTCATGAGTTCGAGAAGCGTTGCCTGGTATTTGGGTGAGGGGGAGGTTTGGCTCGAGCCCGTGAACCTCGACGTGTCGGAGGGACAGTCCGCGGACGATGTGGCGCTTGAGAAGGCCACCTCGGTGGGGGCCATCCTCATCACCGACGTTCCGGCAACTGTCAATCCGGTGGCAGGCTCCTCGGCCACCGACGATGTGATTGTCGCCGTCCGGAGCTACCTGGATGGCTTCTCATCCGACTTTGCCTCGCAGATCGTGAGCTTCACGGCAC
Source organism: Tractidigestivibacter sp. (assembly GCF_057241865.1). Classification (NCBI taxonomy): domain Bacteria; kingdom Bacillati; phylum Actinomycetota; class Coriobacteriia; order Coriobacteriales; family Atopobiaceae; genus Tractidigestivibacter; species Tractidigestivibacter sp. The sequence goes on along the minus strand of NZ_DBHHPX010000006.1, from coordinate 7,811 downwards.
CGAGCGTGGCGAGCATCTCATGCACGCTTGCGAGTGGCGTTGAGGTATCGCTGGGATCGCCCTCGAGCATCTCCTCGAAGGAGGAGGTCATCAAGAGCCTTCTCTCCGAGTACCCTAACGAGCTTACCTACATCAACGTTCGGGTGCTGTCGAGCCCCTCGTACAGAAAGATCGACTCCACGAATGCGACGGCAGGAACGGGAGCCACGGGCGCTGTCCCGTCGACAGACTCGACGTCCTCCAGTGACACCACCTCGACGACCGGCACGGCAGATTCGACGGCTTCCACAGTGACGAATTCGGATGCCTCCACGACTACCACAGCGGATGCGAACTGACTATAAAAGTCTTACGCTCAAGCTTTGCTTGAGCATTTTCATCGCTTTTGATGGCCTCGTTTACCTGCGCTTTTCACCATTTGTACAAAGTGTTTGACGAGGGCATGCCCGATGTGCAAATATACGTCGCTTCATGGATGGCATCTGGCTTAACCTGAGGTTTAGGGTTTCTACCAGCGCTTTTCAGGGGGTCGAACGGGAAAACGCCACACGAGTGAAGCACGAACGCACCAGCAATGGCGCTGGCACAGGGCCGCCGCCAACAAGGAGGAAACGATGAAGGACACCGAGGTCCCCAGCAACTATCTCGCCGTGATCAAGGTGGTTGGCGTGGGTGGCGGCGGTACCAACGCCGTGAATCGCATGATCGAAGAGGGCATCCGCGGCGTCGAGTTTGTCGCCATCAACACCGATGCGCAGGCGCTCGCCATCTCAGATGCCGACATCAAGGTCCACATTGGCACCGATATCACCAAGGGCCTGGGCGCTGGCGCCAACCCCGAGGTTGGCCAGGAGGCCGCCGAGGAGAGCCGCGATGAGATCAAGCAGGCCCTTGCCGGCTCTGACATGGTCTTCATCACCGCAGGCGAGGGTGGCGGCACGGGCACCGGTGCGGCGCCCATCGTTGCCGACATCGCCAAGAACGACGTGGGTGCCCTTACCGTGGGCGTTGTCACGAAGCCCTTCTCCTTCGAGGGCCGCAAGCGCTACAACTCCGCGGCCGAGGGCATCAAGACCCTCTCCGACAACGTCGACACGCTCATCGTGATCCCCAACGATCGCCTGCTCGACCTCTCTGAGAAGAAGACCACCATGCTCGAGGCCTTCCGCATGGCCGATGACGTGCTGTGCCAGGGCACCCAAGGCATCACGGACCTCATCACTGTGCCCGGCCTCATCAACCTCGACTTCGCCGACGTCTGCACCATCATGAAGGGCGCGGGCACGGCCATGATGGGCATTGGCACCGCATCCGGCGACTCCCGGGCTACCGACGCTGCCGCCGAGGCCATCTCCAGCCCGCTGCTCGAGACCTCTACCGATGGTGCCACGCGCGTGCTGCTCTCCATCGCCGGCAACAAGGACCTCGGCATCCAGGAGATTAACGATGCCGCCGACCTCGTCGCCAAGAACGTCGACCCCGAAGCAAACATCATCTTTGGTACCGTCGTCGATGAGTCCCTGGGCGATCAGGTGCGCGTCACCGTTATCGCCACCGGCTTCAATGATGCCAACATCCAGCAGACGCTACCCGCCATGCCCGTGGCTCGTCCGCAGGCTCCGGCGCCTAAGCAGCGCCCCTACAACGCCCCAGCCCCCGCGAACCGTCCCGCGGCGCCCGCTGCCGGCGGCGACAACAAGGAGTTCGACATCCCCGACTTCCTGAAGCGCAGCCGCATCTAGCGCCATGTCCGAGCCTACGCTCACAAGGTATCAGTCGCATGGCGTGGCCCTTCTGGGGGACGTCTCTGTCCCCCAGGGGGTCGCGTTCGCATTCACGGAGCGCACGGGTGGCGTATCAAGCGGGTGCTATTCCTCTCTCAACCTGGGGTGTGCCTGCGGAGACGATCCCTCGTGCGTGGCCGAGAACCGCCGTCGCGCGCTTGTCGCCTTGGGGGCCGAGGCATACGGCGACGCGCTGGTGAACCCGCGCCAGGTGCACGGGGACAGAGTCGTGTGCGTGCGCTCCTCGGATGCGGATGCCGTCCGCGCTGCACAGAGGAATGCCGCAGGCGGTGCCGACTCGATTGTCTGTACGGTGCCCAGGGTGCCCGTCCTTCTCTGCTTTGCCGACTGCGTTCCCGTGGTTCTCGTCTCGCCGGGCGGCTTTGCCGTGGTGCACTCTGGCTGGCGGGGGACCATCGCTCGCATCAGCGCGAAGGCCGCGCGCGTCCTCTCCGAGGAGACAGGGGTCGCTGTCTCCGAGGTCCTTGCCTACGTGGGTCCGCATATCGGTTGCGGGGACTACGAGGTTTCCCCCGAGCTTGGAGCGCGCTTCTCGGCAGAGTTTGGCCCTGGGGTCATCGCAGGGGGGCGAAACCTTGACCTTGGTTGCGCCGTGACGGCTGCGCTCGTCGATGCCGGGGTTCCTTCGTCATCCGTTGTCGTCTGCGACGTCTCTACCGCCTCGGCAACCGAGAGGTTCTTCTCGTACCGGGCCGAGCACGGCTCGTGCGGGCGGCATGGTGCCTTGGCCGTGATGGTGGGGGAGTAGCGTGTGAGCCCCTGGCGGGGTATTGAGTCTCGAACTTTCATGGGAGTTGGTCGCGTTGATGGACGGTACAGAGGAAGAGGGCTACGCGGCGTTTCTCGCGGAGCGCAGGGAGGAGATCCTCCAGCGCATTGCCGAGGCTGCCGCTCGTGCCGGGCGCGATCCGGCCGAGGTGTCGCTTCTCGCCGTCTCTAAGACCGTAGGCGTGCCACAGGTCGACCTCGCCTGGAGGGCGGGGTATAGGGCCTTTGGCGAGAACCGCCCCCAGGAGCTGGTGCGCAAGCTCAAAGGCATCGCGGCGTATCCCGAGATGGCAGGCGCGCGCTTTGACATGATCGGCCACCTGCAGACAAACAAGGTGCGCGAAGTCGTGGGCAACGTAGCGCTTGTCCACTCGGTGTCGTCGACCCACCTTGCCGAGGCCATCTCCAAGCGTGGCGTCTCGCATGGCGTGACCAGCGACGTGCTTCTCGAGGTGAACGTCTCGGGGGAGGAGTCCAAGTCTGGCTTCTCGTCCGACGAGGCTCGCACGGCGCTCGAAGGCATCCTCGCGCTGCCCGCCATGTGCGTGCGCGGCCTCATGACCATGGCGCCGGCACATGACACGGATGCGGCGAGAAGGGCCTTCTCGGGCCTGAGAGACCTGCGCGACGAGCTTGCCGAGCGCGGCGGGCTGGAGCTCCCAATCCTTTCGTGCGGGATGAGCGACGACTTCCCGATTGCGGTCGAGGAGGGCTCGACAATCGTGCGACTTGGTAGAACGGTGTTCGACCCCAGCTACGTCCTGGGTTAATCTGGAAAAGGCATGGGACGTTGGGTCCCGCAAAACGGATGGGGGAATCATGGGCTTCCTCGACAACATCAGAGATCGCTTCCGTAGGGACGACGACTACGACGACTACGAGGACGACTACTACGAGAGTGACGATGACCAGCGCGAGCGTGACCGTGAGCGCGGATATGGCGAGCGCCGCCCCACGGGTTCTGCGACCAAGCTTCTGGGCAACACCTCGCGCCCCGAGGCGGAGAGCGTCTCGGTCTACACGCGCTCGGGCCGTCCCGTGACGCAGAACCCCGCCGCCGGCTATGGCGAGCAGCGCGAGACGCGTCCGCGCCCATCGTACGCAGAGCCACCCGAGCCTACCTACCGGCCCACCTATGAGCCTTCGGCGCCGAGCGGCCCCTCCGCAACCGCGGAGCTTGGCCGTGGTAGCTCTTCTGCACGCGTGACCTCGGGCCAGCTGCCGCCCTACGTGCTGCGTCCCGTCTCCTACGACGACGTGCAGTCCGTGGTGAGGCGCGTCCGCACCAACCAGCCCGTCATCCTCGTCTTTAAGGGCACCAACATCGAGACTGCCAAGCGCATCCTCGACTTCTGCTATGGTCTGAGCTACGGCGTGGCCGGCTCCGTGGAGGCGCTCGGCGACCGCGTCTTCGCGGTACTGCCTGCCGGCATCGAGCTCGCTCAGGGCGACATCGACAAGCTTGTCGCCGATGGTGACCTTGAGGCCTAGGCGTCTCATGGCCGAGAAGATCGAACAGACCATAGGCATCATCGGCGCAGGCTCCATGGGCGCTGCCATCGCGCGTGGGCTTGTGGTCTCGGGCACTGCGGCGCCGGAGCGCGTCCTTGTCGCCAATCCCTCAAAGGGCAAGCTTGAGCCTCTGGCAGAGCTTGGTATCAAGACCTTCACCAAGAACGACAAGCTTCTCGCCCAAGACCCCGATGTCGTGGTCTTGGCCGTGAAGCCCCAGATTCTCCCCGGCGTTCTTGCCGAGCACACCGAGGGGATGTCTGATCGCCTTGTGATCTCGATTGCGGCGGGCGTCTCGATGGTCTCGCTTGAGGCTGCGCTTAGGGGCTCTCGCGTGGTGCGCGCCATGCCCAACCTGCCCGTACAGGTGCTTTCGGGCGCGACGGCCGTCTGCCCGGGCTCTCGTGCAACCGAGAAGGACCTGGCGCTTGCACTGGCAGTCTTCTCGGCCTTGGGAAGCGCTGTGGTGCTGCGCGAAGACCAGCTTGACGCCGAGGGTGCCGTGGTGGGTTGCGGCCCTGCGTACGTGGCCCTGCTCGTCGACGACCTCACACGTGTTGGCGTGGAGCGCGGCCTTCCTGCGGCGGCTTGCCGAGAGCTTGTGCTGTCGACGATGCGTGGCGCGGCCGAGCAGCTCCTGGCCTCGGGCGAGCACCCGCGTGCATATATGGAGAAAGTGACATCTCCTGGCGGCACGACGGCTGCGGGTTTGCGCGCGATGGAGTCGGGTATGTTTGAGGTCGCCTGTGCGGGCGTCGATGCGGCATTGCGACGTACCCGTGAGCTCTCAGAGGCGGCAGGCACCACGGACACCACCGACAACTGACAGCGAGGACCACGTGAACTACACGATAGCCAACGTAATTGCCCAGCTCTTCCGCGTCTATAACATCCTGATCATAATCTGGTGCGTCCTGTCGTGGATTCCCCGTGGCTCCGGTGTGATCAACGACTTTCGCGCCGCGATTGGCGCGCTTGTGGCACCGTGGCTGGGCATCTTTCGTCGTCTCATTCCGCCACTCGGCGGTATAGACTTTTCGCCCATTGTGGCAATATTCGCTCTTGAGGCCATAGAGCGACTGCTTCTGGCTATACTTTTGTAGCGTCATTGCCGCTTGTCGGGCATGGGCCTCAGGCGACGAGTCGAAGTGAAAGGGACAAAGATGGCAATCACACCAGCAGATATCGAGCAGCAGACCTTCTCTCCCTCAAAGCACGGCTATGACCCCGAGGAGGTTGATGCCTTCCTCGAGCAAATCTCCGGCGAGGTCGATGCGATGCTGCAGAAGATCGCAGACCTCAAGGGTCGCCTGAACACCGCCGAGCAGCAGCTCTCCGCCTCCCAGGCGCAGGTTGCCAGCCTCGAGGACCAGCTCAACGCCGTTCCCGAGCGCATGGAGGTTACGCCCGCCGCACCCATTCCCGCGGCGCAGAACGACTTGGCTGCCTCCGAGAGCCAGATCTCTCGTGTGCTCATCATTGCTCAGCAGAGCGCTGACAAGCTCGTTGCCGATGCGCGCGATAACGCCGAGCGCATCCGCAACGAGGCCGACCAGAAGGCCCGTGAGGTCATTCGCCAGGCCCTTGCCGAGAAGCAGAACGAGTTGGACGAGATTGACCGCCTCAAGCAGTCCCGTGAGGACTTCCGCGGCGAGTACAAGAAGCTCCTGCAGCACTTCATGGACGATGCGGACTCCGTCTTCCCGCAGCAGACGCTCTCTACGACGCCCAACGGCTCTGGTGCAGTCTCTGCCGCGCCGCGTTCGGCGGTGAACGCCCCTGCGGTGCCGGCACCGTCTGCCGGTTCCACGGTTTCGTCGAATGCGTCGTTCCAGGCCGACTTCGGAGATCTGGACTAGCGCATAGCCAGCGTAACCTGTAGGAGGCAAGGGGGAGTTTTCCCTTGCCTCCTTTTTGGTGGGTCGGAGTAGTCCTGCTGGTGCTGCAATAGATGGCTCGGCGTTAACGATGGGCCACCGGGACATCGATCTCGGTGGGCCTTGGTGGTCATTATGCGTATATAGAATCTGCATGCACTCTATGGAAGTGTGCTCTTGAGCATACGAGCGCAACATCCGAGACCGTGCGCTCGCGCCACGAGCGGTGAGAAGGGGCATGCGAGACGCGATGGCGGGGCCTCCCGCGCGCCTCATCATCCCTCACGGCGGATATCGATCCGTCCGCCGAGCGAAGCCGGCGGGGGAGTCCCAAGAAGGAGTAGGGCTTGCCCTGAAAGTAAGTTAGAGATTACTTTCAGGGCAAGCCCTCGAAAGGGGACAGCCATGCAGAGGGGATCCTAGGCATGTGAATTCGAGTGCTGGCGCAGCGTGCGCCAGCACCCAGAATGGCGGGGGGACATGAAGACGAAGTTGTCGTCCTTGTTGTGCGACGCGCTGTGGCTGGCCTTCATAGCGTCAGCGTTCTTGCGGCAAAGCGTGCTGTCCTACGTCCTGATGTCGGCCTTGGGCGTCGTCTACCTCCTTCGGGCCACCGCACAGTCCGACGGCAAGCCCGCAGAAGACTCCAGTGCAGCCAGGAGAAACCGGGCCCTTGGGGTACTGCTCATTGTCTGCTCGGTCATTCCCTTGGCCGTGATGGCCTGGAGGCAAGGGGCATGAGGAGGTGGGGGCTCATCGACGCCGGTCATCGCCCGCAGCAGGGACACCACGACGAATCGATTCGAGTCGACAGGGAGAGAGGGCAACCCAAGGTCGCGCAACCCCTCTCATCGCACGTACGCTGTACCACTAGGGTAACATCGGGGCCTATGGCATGGGCCTGCAGCGCATCAAGCACGTCCGCGGCGAGCAGGACGTTCCGTGGACATATTCAAGCGGAGTGGCAGTGCGCACGTGCTCTCGTCCGTCAGGGGGGCATCGTCGCCGCGTACGGGCGGGACGAGACGGGCAGTGAGACGGCGCGGGGTCGCACGTCCGCGGGCACGGGTAGATTACGCCCGTCGAGGCCTCTGCACTCCTGGGCGAGAAGGACTACGCCGCGTGTAGGCTTCCCCAATTCCATGGCTGGTTCGGGGCTTCTCGTGAAGGAGACTGAAGGCAGGCCGCGCGTCTTCCGTGTGGCGAGATAGGTTACCGAGTGAGGCGTTGACAGCCTGCTGTCAATGCCTGGACCTCATGGTCCAGATGCCAGGGCAATCCCCCCTCTCGAAGCATCGCCAGGCAGGCAGCCGGTTCCCCTTTATCCCCTCCCTTGAGCTACGGGAAATGCGGCAAACGGCCCATCTGGGATGCCACAGACCGGTACAGATTAGTGAACGATAGGTCGTCTACCCCGGAAGCTTTCCATGGTGGACTCCCAATCCTGTCGCATGGTCATGACGGATGAGGCCTCACCATCTCGAAATAGCCTCACCACCTCGCGATATCGTGAGGCCCTATCGGCCGGCATGCCCGTGCCCGTGGGTCGACCGGCTCCCTGATGAGGGGCCGAATCGCCACGGCGGCTGTTCCAGTGGCACCCGCCTGATGATGTGGCTGGCCAAATCTAGACACGCTTGAGCATGAGCTACCGAAAGCCCTAGGATGTGCCAGGAGGCACGGAAGGGGGCTTTCGGGACATGGGCAGGACGACCAGGAGGAGGTACGACCCGCAGTTCAAGATGCGGGTCGCCCTCGACGTGATCAGAGGCGACAAGACGCTCTCGGAGGTGGCGAGCGAGAGCGGCGTGGTGCCGTCGCTGGCGGCCGAGTGGCGCGACCAGCTCCT